>CAYPUW010000392.1:0-2138 GCA_964413925.1 uncultured Rhodobacter sp.
AAAGAGAGGCGTATTTGCTTTGAGGTTGTATATATATGATATGAACTTTCGGGTGATGACGCCCTAAAAACTCAACCGCCGCATCTGCCAAAAGAACCTCGACAACATGGTGACCGCGGCCAGCGCCAAACCGATCACCAAGCCGCCCCAGACGCCATAACCGCCAAAGCCAAGCTTGAACCCGAGAACATAGCTGGTGGGAATCCCTACCCCCCAATAGCTGAACATCGCAAACAACATGGGGATTTTAGTGTCCTTGATCCCGCGCAGCACCGACAAAGCGATCACCTGCATCCCGTCCACGATCTGAAACGCGGCAGCGACCATCAACAACCCGGTTCCATAGGCGATAATCTCGCTGGATTGCGGGTTTGAGCGGTCCAAAAACAAGCCGATCAACTGCTTGGGCAGCAGCACCATCACCGCAATCAGCACCACGGCAATCGCCAATTGCAGCGCCGCCACCGTAACCGACGCGCGCCAAATCCCCAGCTTGTCGCGCCGTCCAAGTGCATGCCCCGTGCGAATGGTGCCGACATTGGCCAGCCCCAGATAGATCATGAACGACATGGAGGCGATCTGCAGCACAATCCCGTGGGTTGCCAGCTCGCGCGTGCCAATCCAGCCCATCATGATCGCCGACATGGAAAACAGCCCGACCTCGGCCAGCATGGTGGCCCCGATGGGCCAGCCCAGACGGAACACCTCGACAAAAGCAGGCCAGTCCGAGCGCCAGATTCGGGTGAAAACCGCATACTCCCGCAGAACCCGTTGATATTGCGCGTAAAACGCCAGCACCAGAAACGTGATCGAGGCCGTAACAACCGAGGCAATCGCCGCCCCGGCCACGCCCATTTCCGGCGCGCCCCAATTGCCAAAAATCAGCGCATAATTGGCCAAGCCATTGGCCATCGCCCCTAAAATGGTACCCCAGAGCACCCAAGCCGGGCGCTCCAACGCCGAAAGATAGCTCTTTAGCACCATGATCAGTATGGCCGGAAACATGCCCCATTGCGCGATGCGCATGTAATCCTGCGCCAGCGCCGCGATCTCGGGTTTTTGGCCGATGGCGATCATCAGATCCTCAAAAAACCATAAAAACGGCATCAGGGCGGCGCTGTAAATCACCGAAATCCACAGGCCCATGCGCACGACACGGCGCACCTGTTTGACATCGCCCGCCCCTTCATAGCTCGCGACCATCGGCATAACCGCCATGGCAAAGCCCGAGCCAACGATGAAAAACACGAAATAAATCGAGGTGGCCAGCACCACCGCCGCCAGCTCGTCAACCCCGTACCAGCCGACCATGATCGTGTCAGTGGTGCCGATCGCCGTCTGCGCCAGCAGCGAGCCGATGATCGGCAAGCCGAGCACCAGCGTCGCTTTGACATGGGCTTTGTAAGGTTTGGGCGCGGTCTGATTATCCATCAATCAGCTTTATGCGAGCATCCGCACCCGCGCAATCGCCTTTCAGCGCTTTTTGGCGATCAGATCAATCAAGGCCGACTGCCCCGAATGGCCAAGCCCCTCCTGAACCTCCATATCATAGGCCTCCAGGCGCAAAATCTCCATCTGGTCGAATCTGGATTGCAGCAGATCAGTGGTGTACATGTTTTCAGCGCAAGGCGGCCCGCCGGTGCCATAACCAAGCTGCTCGGGGCGATAGCCATGCAGCATCAGGATGCCGCCGGGTTTGAGGGTTTTTTGCAAGCCTGCGAAAATCTCGTCGCGAAACGCCGGAGCCGCGAACTGGATGTAAATGGCCGCCACAAGATCGTAAGCATCAGCCTCCCACTCCCACTCGCTCAGATCGGCAAGCTGGTAATCAACCTCGGCCTCGCGCGCGCTCGCCAGCCCACGCGCTTTTTCAATCGCCACGTCGGAGGCATCTTGCGCTGTTACCCGCAGGCCCTGCTCCGCCAAATAGACCGAGTTGCGCCCCTCACCGTCGGCAATTGCCAACGCGCGATGTCCGCGCTTGAGATACGCCTTTTGGCGCACTAAAAACGCGGCAGGATCGGTGCCGAACAAAAAGCCCGGCTCTGAATATCGCTTATTCCACATGACTTGTTTTCCCTCACTTTAAAGGCGACGCGCCTTGGCCAAGTATCAGCCAAATACCCGCGTCAAAGCAA
>CAYPUW010000393.1:0-2135 GCA_964413925.1 uncultured Rhodobacter sp.
CAGGCCATCAACGCGCGCGACCAGCGTATAGGACGCGGGAACGTTGCGCGCCGCAGCGCCGGTCAGTGGCGTGCAGTCAACCAGCGCCGTTGAAGTCGCGCGCAGAATTGAACGCTGCGTGGTGGTCAAGCGCCCTTTCTCAAGCACGGCAAAGGTCGAAGGATCGCCATATTTATTAACGTCAATCTGCAATTTGACCGACGCGTCGGGATTGAGCGCGCCTTCTATCTGGCTGAAACAGGTGTTGATTTCGCCGACAAACACCGCCCCCGAGGAGGTGGCGATTGCGGCTACCGAGCCGCTGCCAACCACCTCTCCCACCACCGAGCCGCCAGATTGGGCCATCAATGCTCCGCTCGAAAACGCGCCTGCAATCAGGGTGCATAGCGAAATCCTCAATATATCACCGCGTTTAATCATTGACTAACTCCCGCTAAATTCATGGCCGTTGCACGGGCTTAGTATTGATGACGGGGCTGCTTGTGTCACGCTCCTTTTGGCCATGCGCCTTTTTCGGCGCAAAAAACAGCCTAGGGTTCTGACCCTAGTCACTGCTATCGCCACCGGAATCGCCGAAATCGTCGAAATTGCCAATCTCGTTGGAGAAATCGTCGGTCATGTGCATGCCAAAAGCGGTTTCCGATCGGTTCGTAGGGTCGGTACCGGCGGGCATGTTGCGAGCGCGTTTGATGCCAACATAAATCATCATTCCAAACAGAACCAACACTCCGAACAAAATCAGCATGGCACCAATACCGAAAACCTCGCCCCCGCCAGCACCCGATGTTATCATGCTGAACCCGCTTGAGATCGAACCAAGGCCGCCGCCGATAACAGCCAGAGCGACAATGACTTTAAAGTAATAACGCATATTTTTATCCTATGAATTGAGTAAGTTACAATAGATTAACCAAACTCGGCGATGAAACCGACCTACATTGGCACCTTCACGAGTTGTTATTTTCATCCCATAACAGCGGAGCCGCACGGCCAAAATGGTGCTTTCTGAAGCCGGGCAGATTATGGGGAAATGTCGGCTTGGCCTTGGCAAACTGGTTGGCACCCCGACGACGACGATAGACCTCGGCCTGCATCAGTTTACGCGCCTGACGGGTGGACCACAGGTGGTTGAGCACAAAAATCGGGTTGAGAATTCGCACGATGCGGCGGATCAGCGGCTGCTCGATCTCCACCACCCAGCGCAGCTTGGCCTTGCACTGACCGTCTGGCGTCTCGTTCAGCGAGATATACCCGGCACCGTTGAAATCCCCTTTCACGGCAATGGTCATGGACTGGTTTGGCACCAGCTCGACAATCTTGGCGATGAACAGAAACGAATGGGGCAACCAGCCTTTGGTGTGCAGCCGGATCGTCAGCCCCAGACCATCAGGCGCGCCCTTATCCACCAAAGTTCCGTGCATGAACACATTTGGGCACCAAAAATGGAGCTGCTCTGCATCAAGCACAATCGCCGAAAGCTCGTCCGCGCGCGCGTCCAGTTGCCAGTGGGTGGTGATATCAAAATCGGGATTGGCAGGCAGAAGCGTCACAGATCAAGCCTTTGCGCCGTCGATCAACTGACCGCAAAAAGCCACCGATATTTCTAACGTAACACAAATTCCCACGGGGCTTCCTTTTGTTCAAACTCGCGGGTATTGCCTCCCGACCACGAAACCCTAAAACGCGGGTTTTCAGAAATCCAGTTGCCATGTGCCACGACGCAAGAACCCGGCGAACTGTTGCATTTTTCGCCAGCTACTCGGATCGCTGCTCGGAACTAAAGCTGTAGATCAGCGCGCCTGCCAGCAGGCTCAGGCCGAACAGCAAAAACAGGCCGCCGTAAAACGCTGGCGGGGCGGGGATATCTTGGGGTAGGGTCTTGCGCATGGCGCTGGTGACAAACTGCATGATACCAACGCCGCCAATGCCAAACAGGTTCAACAGCGTAATCCCTCGCCCTTTCATATGGCGTGGGAAAAACTGCTGCCCATGGGCCATAAGTGCCGGAAATGATGCGCCGAAAAAGCCGATTGCGGTGATGACAATGGCCGAGGTCATCCAGGTTGATTGCGGCACAACCCACAAAAACAGGCTCAGCCCGGCGCCGCAAAGATTGCCCACCAGAACCACCATTT
>CAYPUW010000394.1:0-2130 GCA_964413925.1 uncultured Rhodobacter sp.
ACGTTTGAGGTTCTCGTCGATCCACAGAACCTCTGCTGCCGACCAGTTGGCAATCTGCACAAAATGCCAGATGCCCAAACCGTTGAGCTGTTTTTCCAGTGCCGGACCAAGCCCGTCGATCTGTTTGAGGTCATCGGCAGCACCGTTATTCGCAGTCGCCAGCATGGCCGGTTTTTGCGCGCCCTCGCCTGCTGCCCCATCGCCAGAAGCCTTAGCTTTGCGCGAGTTTGCCGGTTTCAACATAGGCACTTCATCGCCCTGAATACGCTTGATCGTGTCGCCAAGCCCAACCGCCAGCGCGACCGAGGCGTTATGGGCATCGCGACCGCTCTCAAACTCCTTGAGGCTGGTCAATCCCGACAAAGGCTCGGCTGCGTAACGCCCGTTTTGCGGCCCCGGCACCGGCACTTCGCCGCGTGCAAAAGCGGTCAGAATGACGCGGAATTTGTCAGCCGTCAGGTTTTCGTAAAAATCCTTGCCGATCTGAACCATCGGCGCGTTGGTGCAAGCGCCCAGACACTCCACCTCTTCCCAAGAGAAATTACCGTCGGCAGAGATTTCATGGGGGGCGTCGGCGATCACCTCGCGGCAAATCCCGATCAGGTCTTCGGAGCCGCAAATCATGCAGGTCGTGGTGCCGCAAACCTGCACATGGGCCAGCGCGCCCACGGGCTGAAGCTGGAACATAAAGTAAAAGGTCGCCACCTCCAGCACCCGGATATAATCCATACCCAACAGGTCGGCTACGGCCTCAAGCGCGGGTTTTGACAACCAGCCCTCCTGCTCTTGGGCACGCCACAATATGGCGATCACCGCCGAAGCCTGACGGCCCTCGGGATATTTGGCGATCTGGGTTTCGGTCCATTTCAGATTGGACGGGCTGAAGGCAAAGCTTTCAGGCTGTTCATGATGTAAGCGTCGTAGCACGTTAATATTCCCCGATCAGACGTAACTGGAAAAGATTGCGGTAAACCCCATCAACACCAGCGACAGAGCGAGTGCTGAGAGAATCGCCGCGATGTAGGCCATGCGCGCTGGCTTTATTTTACGGGCCACATAGGCGGCCAAGGCACTTGGTGCCACCAGCGCCAAGGCCATGAAACCCATCGCAAATCCCATGGAGCCGGTCACCTGTCGATCTCCCCGAACACCACATCAATGGAGCCGATCACCGCGCAGCAATCCGCCAACTGATGCCCTCGGCACAGCATATCCATCGCCTGAAGGTGCAAATATCCCGGCGCGCGAATTTTGGCCCGATAAGGCTTGTTGCTCCCGTCAGAAACCAGATAAACGCCGAACTCACCTTTGGGGGCCTCGACCGCCGCATAAACCTCACCTGCCGGTACATGGAACCCTTCGGTATAAAGCTTAAAGTGGTGAATGAGGCTTTCCATATCGGTCTTCATATCGCCACGTTTGGGCGGAGTCAGCTTGCCGCGCGCCAAAACGTCACCGGGCGTTTTCTCCAGCTTTTCAATGGCTTGTTGGATGATCTTAACGCTCTCGCGCATTTCCGCCATCCGGCACAGATAGCGATCATAACAATCGCCGTTTTTACCGACAGGTATCTGAAACTCGAACTCGTCGTAACACTCATAAGGCTGGGCGCGGCGCAAATCCCACGCCATGCCAGAGCCGCGAACCATCACCCCGGAAAATCCCCAATCCAGCGCCTGTTTCTGGCTGACAGTGGCAATATCCACGTTGCGCTGCTTGAAAATGCGGTTTTCCGTCAGCAAGCCCGAAATATCGTCGAGCACCGCCGGAAACTCCAGCGTCCACTCCATGATGTCATCGAGCAACTCGGGCGCCAAATCCTGATGGACACCACCAGGGCGGAAATAGGCCGCGTGCAGACGCGCACCACTCGCGCGCTCGTAAAACACCATCAGCTTTTCGCGCTCTTCAAACCCCCATAGCGGCGGGGTCAGCGCCCCCACATCCATCGCCTGCGTGGTCACGTTGAGCAGGTGGTTGAGAACCCGGCCAATCTCGGAATAAAGCACACGGATCAGGCTGGCGCGGCGCGGAATTTCGGTGCCCGTCAGCCGCTCGATTGCCAAGCACCAGGCATGTTCCTGATTCATCGGTGCCACATAGTCGAGCCGGTCGAAATAGGGCAGGTTT
>CAYPUW010000395.1:0-2103 GCA_964413925.1 uncultured Rhodobacter sp.
GCCCAGAGATTTTAAGTCTCTTATGTCTACCATTCCATCACGCCCGCATCTGGCGCGTATCACCCAAATCTGGGTGTCGGGGACCGCAAAACGTTGGCATTACCACTGAAGTGGTCCTGTTTTCTCGAACGGTTTGCAGCTGAGTTAAGGGGTATCCGGTTTTATTATCATACCATTTTCTTGATCTCGCTTATCCCAAACTATGCCTCGTCCAGTGTCCGCGTTTCAAGGGCTAAGTGGGGGTATAAAACGCTTCCTGAAATGATTTCATCCAACAATGAAGCGAGTTGTTTTGCTTTTTTGCTTTGATTGGAAAAGATACAGATAGTCCAAACCCCCGAGAGGCACACATGAGCAGACGTCCAAGAAGTACCCGCAGGCAGGCGGGCAAGGGTGGATCGAGCATCAGTCAGCTCGCCAAAGGGGTGATCGTAAATCCGTATCCGCCGCTAGAGATTTTGCCAAAGCATGATCTGGACATGATCCACGAGACCGCCATGCGCGTTGTTTCAGAACTCGGGCTTCAGTTTCAAAACGACGAAGCGATAGATATTCTCGAATCAAACGGTGCCGAAGTGGATCGGGGTACCGGCATGGTTCGCCTCTCCGCCGACAGGCTCATGAAATGGGTCGCCAAAGCGCCGTGCGAATTTACCTTGCACGCCAGAAACCCTGCGCGAAACGCCAACATCGGTGGTAATCGCATTCATTTATCCCCTGTCGCGGGGCCACCCAATGCGTCCGATCTGGACCACGGGCGTCGCCCCGGCAACAAGGAAGATCAGGACAATCTGATCAAGCTCGGGCAATGCCTGAATATCTTGTCTTTGGCAGGCGCACAGCCGGTCGAGGCGATGGAGCTGCCCGCCAACTCGCGCCATCTTGATTTCTATAAATCGCAAATAATGTTCACCGACAAAGTCTGGAACGCGCGCGCAATCGGCAGCGAGCGGGTGCAAGATGCGCTCAATATGGTTGCCATTGCCAGAGGGGTTGACCGCGAACAACTGAAGCGCGAGCCAAGCCTTCTGACCGTCATCAACGTAAACTCGCCGCGCATTGTTGACGGCGAGATGCTGAACGGATTGATGGAGATGGTGAAAAACGGCCAGCCCTGTATCATCACCCCCTTCACCCTAGCTGGCGCGATGAGCCCGATCACCATCGCGGGCGCTTTGGCGCAACAAACCGCCGAAGCGTTGTTTGTGATCGCGTTCACCCAAATGGTGAACCCCGGCTGTCCGGTGGTGTTTGGCGGCTTTACCTCCAATGTCGATATGAAATCGGGCGCACCGGCGTTTGGCACGCCCGAATATGCCCAAGCGGTGATCATCGGCGGGCAACTGGCGCGCCGCTACCACCTGCCTTACCGCACCAGCAACGTGAACGCCTCAAACTGTGTTGACGCGCAAGCAACCTACGAGACCATGATGTCAGTCTGGGCCGCTTTCATGTCCCACGCCAATATTATCAACCACGCGGCGGGCTGGCTCGAAGGCGGGCTAACGGCATCGTTCGAGAAATACATTCTGGATGCCGAAATGTTGCAAGGGCTGTCGCGCATGATGACACCACCGGTGGTGGACAGCGCCAGCCTTGCCTTTGACGCCCTCAAAGCGGTGGCTCCGGGCGGGCATTTCTTTGGGGTTGAGCATACATTGGAGCGCTATAAAGATGCGTTTTACAGCCCGATCCTGTCTGATTGGCAGAATTTCGAGAACTGGCAGGATCGCGGCGAAAAAACCGCCACCGAGCGCGCCAACGGCATCTGGAAAAAGCTGCTGGAGGATTATATACCGCCCGAGATAGCCGAGGGTATTGAGGAGGATCTGGACGCTTATATCGCCAAGCGTAAACTTGAAATTAGTGGCGGTTAGTCATCTGAATCCAAAGTTCGGAGTATAGATCCGGCCTTGGCCAGCGGCTGGGCCATTGTTGGGCAAGATGAGGGACGCGCCTGATCCTGGGATGGCGCTGCTCTATCAAATGCTTGCGGTAGCGGCGCAACCAGTTGAAACCGTTGTTATTTTCGCAACGTTGCAAGGCGCCCTCCCGTGGGGAGGGTCGGGCGCGGCCCGGCCTCCGGCAGGGCCAGACGGTTTT
>CAYPUW010000396.1:0-2098 GCA_964413925.1 uncultured Rhodobacter sp.
ATCGCGGGCTGGTGTCGATGCATCCGCGCGCCAAGAACAGCCGCAATTACACCCAATGCGACAGCCTGTTGATTGGCGACAAATGCGGCGCGCACACGGTGCCATATATCGAGGTTCGCAATAATTCGAGCCGGGTTGAACACGAGGCCACCACCTCCAAGGTCGATGATGATCAGTTGTTTTACTGCCGATCACGCGGGGTTGGCGAGGAGGCGGCGTTGGCGTTGATCGTCAACGGTTTTGCCAAGGAAGTGCTGCAATCCTTGCCAATGGAGTTTGCCATGGAGGCGCAAAGCCTTGTGGCGATCAGTCTGGAGGGATCGGTGGGATAGTGGATATTTTTTCCAAGAAGAAGATATGGGCCGTGGAAATGATGGCTGTGAATAGGAATGAAGGTGCGAAATGCTGAAAATAGATAATCTTACGGTCAAGTTGGCGGATGAGGATAAACAAATCCTTAACGGCTTGTCCCTCACCGTGCCTTCGGGCGAAGTTCATGCGATTATGGGGCCGAACGGGTCGGGAAAATCGACCATGTCTTATGTGTTGTCGGGCAAGGCGGGCTATGAGGTTACGGGCGGTTCGGCGATGCTGGACGGGGTCGATTTGCTGGAAATGGAGCCTGAAGATCGCGCTGCTGCCGGTTTGTTTTTGGCGTTTCAGTATCCGGTCGAAATTCCCGGCGTGGGCAATATGACCTTCCTCAGAACAGCGGTGAACTCTCAACGCAAGGCGCGCGGCGAGGAGGAACTGTCGGCGGCGGATTTTCTGAAACTGATCCGTAGCAAGGCCAAGTCGTTGAAAATAGACGCGGAAATGTTGAAACGTCCGGTTAATGTCGGCTTTTCAGGTGGCGAGAAAAAGCGCAATGAAATTCTGCAAATGGCGATGCTGGCCCCCAAGATGTGCATCCTTGACGAGACCGATAGCGGGCTTGATGTGGACGCGATGAAACTGGTGGCCGAAGGGGTGAACGCGCTGCGCGACGGCACGCGCTCGTTTCTGGTGATCACCCATTACCAGCGCTTGCTTGATCATATTAAGCCAGACGTGGTGCATATCATGGCCGATGGGAAGATCATCAAAAGCGGCGGGCCTGACCTTGCGCTTGAGGTTGAAAACAACGGTTATGCCGATTTATTGGCCGAGGTCGCCTGATGCCTGCACATGATATGACTCCGGCAGCAAGCATGGCGCGCTTGGATGATGTGGTGCTCCCCAAAGGTGGCGCATGGATCAGTGAAAGCCGCAAATCGGCCTCCCAGCGATTGCGCGCGCAAGGGCTGCCCACTCGTCGCGATGAATACTGGAAATTTACCCGACCCGATCGCCTGATTGCTGCAGACGCGGGGTCTGCGAAGGTTCTCGCGCCCGATGATACGGCCGCATTTCATGGTGTGGATTGCCTGCGTCTTGTGTTCACCGACGGGGTTTTTGATGCGGCTGCGACCGACCCCTTGGTTATGGAAAATCTGGAGATTGAGCCGTTATGTGATGCCCAAACCCAAGACCTCCACTGGGCGCGCGAGCTTTACGGCGTGTTGGAGGCGCGTAGCCAAACTCCGGTTGCGCGACCGCTTGGTGCCTTGAACACGGCCACGGCAACTGAAGGGGTGTTGATGCGGGTAACCGGGCCGGTTCCGCGTCCGGTCAGCATTGAATATCGCCGTGGCGCGCGCGCGTCGGACGCAACTATTCACCATGTGATCAAGATAGAAAACGACGGCGATCTGACCCTGTTGGAGAGCGGGGCCGTTGCGGCGCGTGTCAACAAGCTGATGGAAATCGACGTCGCCGATGGTGCCTCGTTTCATCATATTCGCATGCAGGGCCGCGATCAGGAGCGGGTGGCGCTGACCCATATTTTCGCGCGCCTCGGGCATCAAAGCGCGTTCAAAAGTTTCACGTTAACCATGAATGGCGCACTGACGCGCAACGAGTGTGTGATCGAGATGTTGGGCGACGACGCCCATGCCACCATCGCCGGAGCCGCTGCCGGTGACGCTGCGGGTGCCGAAGAGTTTCATCAAGATGACACGGTTTTCATCACCCATGAGGGCTATAATTGCGAGAGCCGTCAAGTGTTCAAGAAAGTTCT
>CAYPUW010000397.1:0-2093 GCA_964413925.1 uncultured Rhodobacter sp.
GTTTTCGGCCTGAATTACATCTCAGAGGTATTTGGCCATCAGGTCGCGCGCGAGGCTGATAATGGCGTCAATCGCACTCGCAAGCCCCCGGCGACCCGCATCAACCAGCGCGGTATATTGGTTCAGATATGGCTCCGCCTGAGGGAGTGACGCGATGATTTGCGCCTTTAACGCATATACCGCAACCAAGATCAGCGCGAGCAGCACGGCTATGAAAAATCCGGCACGCCCCCCTCGACCTTTTGGATTGGTGACGTCCAGTTCTGCAGGCTCGGCCCGGTTGGTTTTGTCTCGGGCTATCCGCAGAGACTCCTGTAACTCTTTGATTTCAGGTAAAGAAGAATGGCTGCGACCGTCGGTGTCCTCCCTGTCTTCAATGTCGGGAGCACTCTGTTGCGGCGTTGGCGCGATTTCCTCAAACCCCGACGCGTCATCGGTATCTTGGGTCGATATTTGCTGGCGTTGGTGATGAGCGCGCTCAATATCGGAGCGATTGGCGCGAAGCCTTGCCCGACCAGCACGGGCGCGAAGGGCAAAGGTTTCGGCGGGCAACTCATCGTCTTGCTCGCCATCCCCGCCACCATCCTCGTCGCCATCCCGATCATCGTTCCCATCGTCTGCGACATCGTCTGCGAGGTCGTCAGACATATCATCTGTATCCGCATCCGCGTCAGACTCACCCTTCGGCGTGTCCTCACGCCACTCTGTCGCGACCCCGTCCTCGGTGTCACCACCTTCGTCGCTGCCCTGTTCTCTGTCTTGTTCACTGCGCGCATTTTCCCGCTCGGCCGCCTCGATTTCAGAGTTGCGCACAGTGGTCTCATGCTCGGCTTCGCGGCGCAGGATATCAAGCACAGAAGGGTCGGTCGCGCGCGGGGTCGGCGCGGATAAATGCCCCGTTTCGTGTGCCGTTTCGTGCTCTGCCTCGCCTTGGGCATCGCCCTCGTTTGGCGCTGCGGCGGCGGGGCCTTGAAACCATGTGTTGCCACAATTGGCGCATTGCACATCGCGCCCATTATCCGGGATCGCGCTGTCATCGACCTCATATTGGGCTGCACAATTTGGGCAAACCAGACGCATTCAGACCTCAATCATTGGTTTTGCTCCAATTCATCGCGAATCAGGCATTTTTTATCTGTTGTAACGGCGCATGAACCTTATTCCAAGTATCTCCACCGACCGTTATGATTGCAACCAAGCGCTGGCTGGGCAAATATCACCACAACAAGAATCGGAGCAGACATTGATCGAGCTGGCAAACGCGGCCTTCACTTACGGCGGCGAGGAAATATTGACCGACCTGAACCTGCGGCTCGCTCCGGGGTCGTTTCATTTTCTGACCGGCCCGTCTGGGTCGGGCAAAACCACGCTTTTGCGCCTCTGTTATATGGAACTGCTGGCGACGCATGGGCAGGTCACCACATTTGGCAGTGATGTCGCCTCTCTGAGCCGAGATCAGGTGGCGCTGGCGCGTCGGCGTATTGGCATTGTGCATCAGGATTGCCAGTTTCTTGATCATCTCAGTGTTGCCGAAAACATCGCGCTGCCGCTGGAGGTTTCGGGGCGGGATGCTAGTGCCGAGGCCGATAATCTGCACGAGCTTTTGGCGTGGGTCGGGCTTGAGCGTCGCGCGGGGGCTAAGCCGGCGCAACTGTCGGGCGGCGAGCGTCAACGAGCGGCCTTGGCGCGCGCGGTCATCATGTCGCCCGATGTGATTATTGCCGACGAGCCGACCGGAAATATCGACTGGGAGATGGCGCTGCGCCTACTGCAATTGCTGGTCGAGCTGAACAAAATGGGCAAAACGATCCTGATCGCCACCCATGATCTGAACCTGATCCGCAACGCCAAAAAACAGGTGGCGGCGCGGGTTTTGCGAATACACAAATGCAAGCTGCAATTGGCGGGGGCGGATCTATGAACGGTTTATTGACTGTCATTGGCGGCGTTTTAGTCGGCGACGCCAACGCCGACCGGGTGGTTCCCCCGTCCGGGTTTACCGCGTGGTTAACCACGTTCACGGCTGGCGCGATGGCGTTTTTGGCGGTGTTTGCGCTGGGTTTGTCGCTGGCCACGGGGAGGCTTGCAGATCG
>CAYPUW010000398.1:0-2088 GCA_964413925.1 uncultured Rhodobacter sp.
GTTGGCGCAGAGCTTCCGAAAAGCCAATTTCTCCGTTAATCACGGCTTGTGTGATCTTGCTTATCTGTGCGCCAACGCCGATGGCCTCCCCCAATTCATTGATACATTCCTGATCAATGATCGTTGAATCCATATCGGAAATAAAAATACGCTTTCGACGTCCCTTGACCGGGGTGCAAACCGCGTCGATTGCCGTGCCTTTCAGCACGACTCGGGCCTGTGCCGTGATCTTGGCGGCAGAAAGTTCTGATCGAAAAACCAGATCGCAGGCCTCGTTCTCGGCCAACCAGTCCAGCTTGCAATCCAGCCGCAATTGTTTGCAGACTCGGTCCAGATGCAACGGTAGCAACGGCTCGGGTTCAGGACACCCGATCAGTGTCAGCGCATAGGTTGTCATCATTTCATCACCACGTTCCCGCTGCTTTCATTGTAGTTTTGACCCGCCGACCGCATTGACACACGGAAGCTCCGATCATAGTGTCACCCTTATGGATGAACCTTGGACTATACCAGAAAAAAGTAATTGGTCCATATCAGATGATGTTCGCAGATCATGGGATCGCAAGGTTCCCTATTCTCTGCGCATCAGGGACCATTTCGCACATATGATCGAGTCCGGCGTTCTGGGCACGGGCAGCAAACTCCCGCCTGAACGGGTCTTGGCCGAAGAATTCTCGATCACCAGGGTGACCGCGCGACAGGCCCTGATGCGGCTGGAGGCCGAAGGTTTGATCTTTCGCGAAGAACGGCGCGGGTGGTTCGTTTCACCGCCACGCGTGCGTTATGATCCGACGGCCAACACCAGCTTTACCGAAAGTATTGCCGAGCAGGGTCGGGTTGCCGGCACAATCGTATTGGCCACACAACAACTCAGGGCGTCGCCCTGGCAAAGCATCCATCTCGGCTGTGCCGAAGGCGAGCCGATTTTTGTTATCAACCGATCCCGGTCAGTTGACGGACGGGCGGTGCTGGTGGAAAAAATCCATATCAGAGCGCGACGCTGTCCTGACCTTTTGAGCTTTCCTCTGGACCAGTCGATGACCGGTCTGATGGCCCGGGAATTTGATATTATCGAGCACCGGGCCCAGATCGACATGCGCCCGACAGCCCTGTCGGAAGGTCCGGCAAAGGTTCTTGGCGTCGCGGTGGGAACGCCCGGTCTCTATCTATCACGCACTATTCGGGACCAGTTCAACGAGGTGGTTGAACTGGACGAGGAATTCTGGCGTCACGACGCCATCACCATAAGTATTTCCGCCGCCGGAAGGCACGAGGAAGATGTAAATAAGTCATGTATAACAGGTAAGTAATATGATTAATGCGCGACCGCCAATCATTGACGTCAAAGATATAAGCAAGACCTTTCATATCGAGGGGCACGCGCCGGTAAAGGCCCTTCAACACATTACCAACCACGTGAACAGAGGCGAAGTTCTGGTCATGATCGGGCCAAGCGGTTCTGGCAAAAGCACGTTCTTGCGCGCTCTCAACGGGCTGCAACCGGTTGATGAAGGCTCGATTGTCATCGACGGCGTGGAACTGACATCTTCAAAGGCAAATCTGAACAGGCTGCGCCAGGATGTGGGAATGGTATTTCAAAATTTCAATCTGTTCCAACACAAGACAGCTCTTGAAAATATCACATTGCCACAACGAGTAGTGTTGAAGCGATCAAAAATCGAGGCTGACGAGATCAGTAACGGATTGCTGACGCGGGTAGGAATTGGCGACAAGGGTGACAGCTATCCTAGCGAGCTTTCCGGTGGACAACAGCAACGGGTGGCAATCGCGCGCTCTCTGGCGATGGCGCCCAAGGTCATGCTGTTTGACGAGGCGACATCAGCCCTTGACCCGGAAACCGTTGGCGGGGTTCTGGACCTGATGAAAGAGCTAGCAGCCGATGGCACCACCATGGTTGTCGTGACCCACGAAATGGGATTTGCGCGCGAAGCTGGCGACCGGGTTCTTTTCATGGATGAGGGTGCAATCATCGAGGGTGGAACCCCCACGGAAGTTTTCGACAATCCGCAGCACGAGCGCACAAAACTATTCTTAAGCCAGATTATTTGACTTAACTACTTTGGTGTA
>CAYPUW010000399.1:0-2084 GCA_964413925.1 uncultured Rhodobacter sp.
TCGCCCCGATGGCGGTTTGCGAAAACAGCAGCGCCAGCGCCGAGCGCACCATCGAGTGGGTGCGAAAAACCACAACGCCAAACCACACGGCAGCGATGCCGAAAAACGCCAGAAAGATCACCTGAAGGGTCATATGGGCACCACCAATGCGATCACCCCGACCAACAGGATATTGGCCAGCGACAATGAGATGCCGAGCTTCCAGCTTATGGCTAGATAGCGCGCTTCGCGAACGCGCGGCACATAGCGACCGGCAAACAACATCAGGGCGGCGACGATCAGGGTTTTGATCGCGCTCCACGCCCAGCCCGGCAGCACGGGGCCAAGCCAGCCGCCAAGGTAAAACGTCACGGTGGCGCTGGCCATCACCAAAATGATCACCATACGTGCAAGGCGCAAAATGCCCAGACGAACGCCGGTATATTCGGCCTCGATGCCGCCGGCGAGATCACCGGGCGCGCTGGGCAAATCAAGCGGCGGCAACCACGCCAGCCCCATCGCGGCGACGATAAACAACACGAACCCGAGTGGTTGATAAGCGATATTCCACAGCTGGGTTTGCGAGAGCACAATCTGCGTGTTCATCAGCGATTCCGCGCGCATGGCAACAGCCGTGATCGGCATCACGATCAGCATGGCATAGGCGATGAACTGGCCCAAAAACCGCCAGCCGCCAATCAGGCCATACGCGCCATTTGGCCCCCAACCCGCCATGATCAGCGCCACCAGAACATAGGCAAGGGCCGCGTTCAAAAACAACGCACCCGTGGCCAGATCGGTAATAATCAGCCCCGGTGCCAGCGGAATGACCGCGGCGCCAAGCAGGCCCGCGACCAGCAACAAGATCGGTCCTGCCTCGAAAAACAGGCGATCCGGGGTGCGCGCCAAAAGGGACTCGCGACCCAAAAGTGCCAGCGCCGAAACCGCAGGGCCGCTCAGGCTGAACTGGCCATGCACGCTCCAACGTTCCAGCACCGCGACCAGATAGGCCCCGACCGCCACGGCCAGAAGAACAATCGCAATTGTCACGGACGCATCTCCCAAGGGCTGAGGTCAAGCGAGCCGACCGCGATCAGCGCATCGGCGATTTCCGCCTGCTGGGTAATGGCCTCGATCAGGGTGAAATGCGCGGCCGTCGGGGTGCCGATTTCAGCCGCCGTGACCATGCCGTCGGTCAGCGTCAGGGTCAGGCGAGCGGCCCCGCGCGGGGTTTCGACCACCGCTTGGCCGGTGCCAGATGTCTCGGCGATGGTCGCGGCGATGTTGGTCAGGTCTGGCAGGCTTGGCTCGCCAGCTTTGGCGATCAGGTGCAAGCTTTGCTCGATCTCTGCCAAGCGCTGAGTGAGGCGCGCGGCAGCGTCCCCGCCAGAGCCGATCACGGTCGTAAACCCGAGGCGGATATAGGTCGCATCCGTGCTGCGCGCATCCTCGTCCTTGGCAGATGCGCGCGCGACCGGGCCGCTGGTCGCGGTGCAATGATCAATATGTCCGGTGCCGAGCAACTTGTCGCGCAACATGCGGGATTTGCGCAGACGCGTCAGCAGCGAGGCTATTTCGGGGCTTAAAGCCAAGATGTGATCCATGTTGGCGTCGCGCATTATCAGCTCTAGATTAGTGGCCCGACGCTCCAGCAGACCAAATCCGGTTTGCGCGCCAAGATTTGCGAGCCAACCCATGTGGCTGGCGATACGCTCGCGCTCGACCGCCGCCACGCGTGCGGTGGCGTCATTGCCGGTAACCTGTTGTTTTGCCGCGTCTTCCAGCGCCAAACAGGCCAGTTGGCGATAGGATACCGGGCTGAGCGGGGACATTGCGGCCAGCCACTCGACGAATTTCTCAGGTGTCGTCGCGCCGTCGGACAAGACCTCGCCCGCGCTGGCGAGGCTCTGGGCGCGGACGTTGGCAACGCTGTCGCCATCGAGCGACATATCAAGCCCCAAGCCGCCGGGAAGCCCCGGAAAGAACGGGCCGAACGGCACATTGATCCACTCCATTATCAAGCCATCGGGGCTGACCGGCTGGCCCTCGGTCAACTCGATCATCGACATGAACTGAGGCTCGATCCCGTCAGTGTTCGCGCCGCC
>CAYPUW010000400.1:0-2084 GCA_964413925.1 uncultured Rhodobacter sp.
AAAACGACGCGCACCCCCCCTTCCATATCAAACACAACATGGTCATGTTTTTCAGGCTCGCGATGGCTATCGGCCGCATCCGGCCAATGGATCAGCATCCGCCCGGACATGCCGAGATGGACGATCAGAGTTTCCTGCGAGGCCATATCTATAAGCAGGTATTTTGATCGACGGCGTAGCCGCAGCACCTTTTGCCCGCTCAACCGCTCAGCCATTCGAACAGGAAACGGCCAGCGCAAATCGGGGCGACGAACCTCTACATGCGCGACTATTTTACCCTTCATGGCAGGCTCTAACCCACGGCGAACGGTCTCGACTTCGGGAAGCTCGGGCATCTGCAAAACTCGCATAAGCGGCGCATTGTAACCGCGCCAAACATCCCTATAAGAATAGACAGTTAACCGGATCGGCAAGACGCGATGACACAGACAGACCACAAAACCACGCATTTTGGCAACCAAACCGTGGACGAAGAGGCCAAGGCCGGGATGGTTCACGGGGTTTTCACCAATGTTGCCTCGAAATACGACATCATGAACGACGCCATGTCGTTTGGCATCCATCGTCTGTGGAAAGAGGCGATGATGGATTGGTTAGCACCGCGAAATGGCCAGCGTCTTTTGGACGTGGCGGGCGGTACTGGTGATATCTCGTTTCGGTTTCTCGACCGCGCGCCAAACGCCCATGCCACCGTTTTTGATATGACCCAAAGCATGCTCGATGAGGGCCGTTTGCGCCCCGAGGCTGCGCGTTACGCCAGTCAGCTCGACTGGGTTTGCGGCGATGCGATGGCCTTGCCGTTCGAGGATAACAGCTTTGACGTTTACACCATTTCCTTTGGCATTCGTAACGTCACACGAATTCAGGACGCGATCAACGAGGCCTTTCGCGTGCTTAAGCCGGGCGGTCGTTTTATGGTGTTGGAGTTCAGCCAAATCCCCAATCCGGGGCTGCAATGGGTCTATGATCGCTATAGTTTCAACATCATTCCACCCATGGGCAAGATCATCGCCAATGATCGCGACAGCTATCAATATCTGGTTGAAAGCATCCGAAAATTCCCCCAGCAAGACATTTTCGCCGAGATGATTCGCGCGGGCGGGTTTGAACAAGTCAAATACAGAAACCTGTCGCTGGGCATCGCGGCGCTGCATTCCGGTTGGAAAATCTAGACCATGCGCGGACCACATAATATCTGGCGGCTGATACGAACCGGCGCCACATTCGAGCGCACGGGCGCGATGAAACTTGCGCTCGAGGCGCTGGATACGCCGCCCCTGTTGCGGTTTGCCGCGCGGGTGCTCGGCTGGCCGTTCAAATGGTTGGGCCTTCGGGGTGACCCGAACCAGCCTGCGGTTTTGCGCGCGCTCACGGCACTCGGACCGGCCTATATCAAATTCGGTCAAATCCTATCGACCCGCCCCGATGTGGTGGGAGATGAATTGGCCGGACAGTTGCGTATCCTGCAAGACAAGCTGCCGCCGTTTTCGATGGAGGAGGCCCGTGCGGCGGTCGAGCTTGACCTCGGCCAACCCGTTGACGCGCTGTTTTCGTCATTTAGCGAGCCGGTTGCGGCAGCCTCTATCGCGCAGGTTCATCGCGCCACCGTGCGCGAAACGGGTCAGGACGTGGCGGTTAAAATCCTGCGGCCAAATATCGAACGGGATTTCCGGCGCGACATCGACGCGTTTTATTTCGCCGCCGGACTGATCGAATTTCTGTCGCCAAGCTCTCGTCGCTTGCATCCAAACGCGGTGATCTCGCATTTTGACGGGGTGGTTCAGGGTGAGCTTGACCTCAGGATGGAGGCTTCCGCCGCCGCAGAATTTGCTGCAACCACTTCAAAAGACAGCGGATTTTCGGTTCCTGCCTTGAAATGGAGCCTGTCTGGCCGACGGGTTATGACCCTTGATTGGGCCAAAGGCACGCCGCTTGGTGATGTGGACGCGCTGGTTGCCCAAGGCCACGATCTGCGCGATCTTGGCTGCCGCGTGATCCAGATGTTTTTGCGCCACGCCCTGCGCGACGGGTATTTTCACGCCGACATGCATCAGGGAAACCTGAAAGTTGCCGACAATGGCGAT
>CAYPUW010000401.1:0-2083 GCA_964413925.1 uncultured Rhodobacter sp.
AACAGGTCGCGAACCTGACGCTCAACCATGTTCTGCATTTTTTTAATGCGAATGCTGCCCCATTGCGTTTTCATTTTCTGTGCGCCGAGGGTTTCATTGGCATTGCTGGCACCGCGCACAATGTCGCTGATCCCGGTGATTTCGTAGATAGTCTGCTTGATACTGTCTCTGGCCACATAGAGCTGCTGAAGAACAGCAACCGCTTTGTCGATAGGCCACCAGATAATTGCCTTTTCAAGACCGCCTGTTTGGACCAAGCCTTCAACATTCTCAATCGGAACCAGCTCATTGTCACCCGCGTCTGCAAGTGCCGCGATATCTGACGCCGCACCCGCTATCCCGCCCTTGACCTTCATCCCGCCCAATATCGCGTTGATCCGTTTGGTGACCTTATCAAGCTCTTTGGCTTGGGTTCGATAGACCTCATACGGGCAGACAGGCGTTCTCTTGCTGGTAATTTTGATCGGGACAACGGGCTTCGCGTGAGGGAAAAAATCCGGCAACCCCATCGGGTCGTCAACTTTTTCGAGGACCACGCCATCGGATGCCCGGATGAATGAAACCGATTTATCCGATTTGTCCCATACCTCCCAAACCTCAATGTCGCCTGTATCATCACCGTCAAGCTCGCTGGCCTTCTGGTCTGGCGATGTCTGGGAATCAATGGCGTCTTTGTACTGATCTTTGACAACATCGTGGTCTAGCCAATGGCGGAAGGCCACCCAAGGCAAGGCATCGAACCGGCGGGCGCTCCCCTCAACATAATCTCGCCACGGGACTACCTCGAATAAAACGCGCTCATTTTCAACTGTGACCTGCTCTTGGGTCTCGTCCTCAAGCAAGTCCTGAGATTTTTCATCGGCGTCGAGCCTGATCCTAACCACGCCCCTGCCTGCCAAGAACGCATCTTGAGCGGATGCCTCGATCTCCTCGTCCAGCGCATTGTCGTCAATCTGGACAATAATCGCCCTCTCAAGAATTTGGGCGACTTGGTTTTCGGGCCGGTCTCTCTCGTCTTGCTCTGGGGGCGCACCCGGCGCATTGGGCGCAGGAGCTTGTCCCATCTGCGCCGGGTCTCCAAGGGCCTCTTGGAGTTGATCGGGCGATTTATCTTTTACAGGCCACCGCTCACGAATATCAGGAGTTGGCGTTGAATTGTAAATTGCAGGAACAATGGTTTCGACGTTGGAGTGTAGGATGTTGAAATCAGGCACAGACCCTGAGAACTTCCCTTTACTCTGGACGGCATATGCGGCCTCAGCCTCAGCCGCTACCTTTGACCAGTCCTCATCGCGGGTTAAGGCGGCGCGGATGCGGTCCATCCACTTGTTGCCAACTTCACGGTCTTTTGATTGCTCAGACATTAAGCACCTCGTTTGATTGTGCCGGGTCTAGTCAAGAGCCGCGTTTTCCTAAAGGTAGAACAGTTTGATAATTTGTTCAAGATGGGGTCAGATTTCCCTGTAGACGTCTTTGATAATAGAAGCGGCTTCATGAAAACTCTTGGTGCCAGTAAATAAATCCTCGCCGGTGGTTTTCATTTTGCTCCGATTGATGAAATCTTGTGGCACCGCAAATTGTTCACCCTGCCACAAATGCGAGACCCCATCCCATCCAATAGACCAAAGATCAGGGCCAATAGCGTCGAATAGAACCCCAAACGGGTCTCGGCATATGGTGTTTGTTTCGGTTATGACATACCCAAACTGCGAGCTAATAAATCTGCATTTGGCTTTATCTAAAGCGGCCACCCACTTTTTTGCTGTCCCTTTTTGCATATCAGTCTCCTTTCGCGTCAATCATCCAGCATTTTCCTTTTCCGAACCTTGGCCTCGACTATCTCACGGACCGACATATTACCTTGGATAATGCCGCCCGGTTTAACCTCATAAGCCAGCGTTTTGGCCTTTGGCTTGGGAACATATTTAACAGGCTCGTCCTTCCAGCACAAGCCGAGGTATCTCCACGCCGACCCGATATGCTCCGCCCAATCCTTCACAGGGTGGTCGCGGAACGTTTTTAGATCAGTGTCCCATTCTCGACGGTATGATTTAAGCCCATCGACCAGTTTGTCGCAATTTCC
>CAYPUW010000402.1:0-2071 GCA_964413925.1 uncultured Rhodobacter sp.
CAGCCCATGCCGCTGCGCGTCTAGGTGTTAGCACCGCGCTTGTGACCCACGATTTCAAGAAAATCGGCGAAATGTCTTGTAACCCGGCGATTGGCGGTCTTGGAAAGGGCCATCTTGTGCGGGAAATAGACGCGCTTGATGGCTTGATGGGGCGCGTGGCGGATCGAGCTGGTATTCAGTTTCGTCTGCTCAATCGGAAAAAAGGTCCAGCAGTCCAAGGACCAAGGGCGCAGGCCGACCGCGCGCTCTACCGCCGGGCCATGCAGCACGAGATATCTTCCGCACAAAATCTGACGGTGATTGAGGCCGAGGTTAGCGATCTCAAGATCAAGAACAACAAGGTTGTTGGGGTCGTTCTCGGCGACGGCGTTAGTTTGCTGTCTGAACAGGTCATTCTTACAACTGGAACCTTTCTACGAGGCGTGATTCATATTGGCGATAAATCGATTCCGGGCGGGAGAATGGGGGACCGGCCGGCGATTCCACTCGCTGAACGTATTGAGAGCCTCGGTTTACCGCTAGGACGCCTGAAAACCGGCACACCACCGCGAATCGACGGGCGCACAATTGCTTGGGAAAAACTTGAGAAACAACATGGCGACCTAATACCAACTATGTTTTCGTCTTTGTCCTCAAAACCGGTCGTGCGGCAAATCGTTTGTGGGATTACCCATACCAACGAGCTAACGCATGATATAATTCGGAAAAACCTTTCGAAATCAGCGATGTATGGAGGGAGAATCGATGGTGTCGGCCCGCGCTACTGCCCGTCCGTCGAGGATAAGGTGGTTAGATTCGCGGAAAAATCCTCGCACCAGATTTTTTTGGAACCCGAAGGGCTTGATGATTATACGGTCTATCCAAACGGAATTTCCACGTCGTTGCCTGAAGACGTTCAGCGCGCCTATGTCGCGACCATCAACGGGCTGGAACATGCCAAAATCCTTCAACCGGGCTATGCGATTGAGTATGATTTCGTCGATCCAACTGCGCTGCGGTTGAGCTTGGAGGTTAAAACCTTGCCGGGTCTATATTTGGCGGGACAAATTAATGGCACAACCGGATATGAAGAAGCCGCCGCGCAGGGCTTGGTGGCTGGTTTGAATGCCGCGCGCGCGTCGTGTGGGCTTCCGGCGGTTATATTTGACAGATCGCAAGCCTATATTGGCGTGATGATTGATGATTTGGTGACGCGGGGGGTGTCAGAGCCTTATCGCATGTTCACATCGCGTGCAGAATTCCGCTTGTCGCTGCGAGCGGACAATGCTGACCAGCGTTTAACACCGATCGGGCTGGAAATCGGCTGTGTTGGCAAATACCGGCAGGCGGCTTTTGATCGCAAGATTTCCGAGATTGAAAAAACCCGCGCAATTCTATTGGCGAAACATATTTCACCCAATGAGGCGGGTAAATTCGGCATTAAAGTCAATCAGGACGGGGTAAAACGCTCTGGTGTGGACCTTCTGGCTTATCAAGGCGTGAATTTTTCCTCTCTTCTTAGTATCTGGCCGGAACTTGCTGAAACCAATCAGGAAATCGTCGATCAGATTGAAAGGGACGCACTCTATTCGAACTACATCGATCGGCAGAAAAACGATGTTTTGGCGCTGAAACGTGACGAAGCCCATCAAATTCCGGCAGGATTTGATTATTCGTCGGTTACTGGCCTGTCGATTGAGTTGGTGGAGAAGCTATCGCGGCTTTGCCCGCAAACGCTTGGTCACGCCAGCAGAATTGAGGGTATGACCGCAGCTGGACTAACCTTGGTTCTTGCCCGTCTGAAACGAATCCGTGGAAAGAAGTCCGCGTGAGTGGCGTAAATCCGGACATAGAAGGGTTTCGCGCGCGGTATAATGTTTCACGTGAAACAATTAACCGACTTTTCGAGTACGAAGCCTTGGTTAAAAAGTGGAATCCGGCGATTAACCTAATAAGCCGTTCCACAATTGGCAACATTTGGGAGCGGCATATCATCGATTCGGCCCAAATTTGGGATCAACAGCCCCATTCGGCGGGTTTTTGGCTTGATATTGGGACCGGCGGTGGATTTCCGGGGCTTGTAATTGCTATT
>CAYPUW010000403.1:0-2068 GCA_964413925.1 uncultured Rhodobacter sp.
CGCTATAGTTTTCAACCATGACCCAGGACTGCCAGCCGAAGGTAAAGCCGCATTTGGTGCCACTGGCGACCAGCTTTTCAGAGGCGGTTTTCATCTCGTCCCAAGTGGCGGGAACCTTGGTGATACCAGCTTTTTTGAACGCGTCTTTATTGTACCACAAAACCGGGGTCGAGCTGTTGAACGGCATGGACAAAAGCTTGCCATCCGTGGTTTCGTAATAGCTGACAACGGCGGGAAGATAGGCATTGATATCAAAGCTTTCGCCCTCGTCCTTCATCAACTGATAGACGGGATAAACAGCACCTTTGGCGGCCATCATAGTGGCGGTGCCAACCTCAAAGACCTGAACCAGATCGGGCTGTTTGTTGGCGCGAAAGGCTGCAACGGCAGCAGTCATGGTCTCGGTGTAGTTGCCCTTGTTGGTTGGGACGACTTTATATTCCGACTGTGACGCGTTGAAATCAGCAGCGATTTTGTTCACGCGTTCGCCGTTTGCTCCACCCATGGCGTGCCACCACTGGATCGTTGTCGTGGCCTGCGCACTCAGCGCCAGACCAGTCATTGCCGTCGCGGTCAGCGCCCCGGCAATTATGTTGGTGAGTTTCATTTGATCTCTCCTTAGTTGGTTACTTTTTAGTTGGTTACTTTGCTATGCTCCCGGCTTTCAGTCCGGGCATTTCAAACCACGCTTCGGTCCCTTCATTGGGGATTATCCGGGAGGCGCCGGTCGAATTTCTAAAGTGAAGTCGAATTTTTGAAGTGAAGCTGCTTGAGACGGCGGTGCGTTATGCGCGATTGGGTGGCCATTCCCGCCACCATTCATCCCGCTGCCATTCATCCCGCCATCAATGATTGCAATGTCATATGTTTGTGATCTCGGCATGAAATTTCTGTCTCGGGCGAAGGGAATCGGCTGCATCGCTGGCATAGCGCTGCTGCATGACATATATGTGACGGTAGACTGCGTATTTTCGAAAAACACGTCAAGGTATTTTCGCAATTTTCGCTACTATTTTCGTTTTGTCGATATGCAGTGCGTTGAAACACTTGACCCCAAACCAGACAGAGGTGAGATTGGGCCTCAAAATCCTCTGAAATCAATGGCGGCGGACGGAGATGGTGCTTTCATTTCGACATAAACATATCCTTGCAGAGGCGCGCAAAAGCGGGCGGGTTCTTGTGGATGACCTTGCTGGAAGCCTTGATGTCACGCCTCAAACCATCCGTCGGGACCTGAACGAGCTATGCGCACAAGAACATTTGTCGCGTATTCATGGCGGTGCAGTCATTGATTCGGGGGTGGCCAATCTGTCTTATGAGGCCCGTCGCTCAATGGCTGCCGAGGCCAAGGAAGAAATTGGTCGTCTCTGCGCAGGCTCGATCCCCGATGACGCGTCGATCTTCATCAATATTGGCACCACGACCGAGGCCGTCGCCCGCGCGCTGGGTAATCGGCGTGACTTGCTGGTGATCACCAACAATCTGAATGTCGCCAATATCATGGCGGCAAATCCCCATTGCGATGTGGTGGTGACCGGCGGGATGCTGCGCCGCTCGGACGGGGGGCTGGTGGGGGAGTCTACCGTGGATATCGTGCAGCAATTCAAGGCCGATTACGCGGTGATCGGTGCCTCCGCCATCGACGAGGACGGCACTTTGCTGGATTTCGACTACCGCGAGGTACGGGTTGCGCAGGCGATCATCGCCAATGCCCGGCGGCGCTTTTTGGTGGCGGACAGCTCCAAATTCTCGCGCTCAGCGCCGGTTAGGATTGCCAGCATGGAAAGCATCGACGAGTTTTTCACCGACAAGATCGAATCACCGGACCTGCTTGAGATATGTCAAAACAGTGGCGTGAAAATTCATACGCTTGAGGGGTGAAGTGATGGGGTTGGCGCAAACTGCTGCGCGACTCGCTCTACATGCCGGCGCTCGTCGCGATGCATTTCAATCCCGTCCTCGCGGCCAAATACACAGCCCTCATTGCCGCTGGAAAACCAGCCAAAGTTGCTCTGGTTGCGCTTATGCGAAAACTCATCATCCTCGTAAATGCTCTGATCCGTGAGGA
>CAYPUW010000404.1:0-2065 GCA_964413925.1 uncultured Rhodobacter sp.
GTTGAGCATGCCCTGCGCATCGACGCCGATCACGTCGTGGTGTGAGGAGGTCCACTGCACCGCCTCTTGTAGGTAGTGCTCGCTGCCATCTGACCACAGGGCCAGCAGGGTGGGGCGTCGCTGTTGGCCTTGGATTAGCGACAGGTAGACATCGGCGAGGCGCAGGCCGGATAGCGTCGGACGCGCCGTTCCCGGCATTGGAGTTCGCATTGCTGAGGATGGCGAAATTCAAACCAACGGGCTGAACAGTTTTCAAGGCTATTGGCGCAATAACGAAAAGACTGCCGAGACCTTTACCAAGGATGGCTGGTTGAAAACCGGCGATGTGGGACAGCTGGATGACGAGGGTTATCTGACCATCACCGGACGGATGAAGGATATTATTATCACGGCTGGCGGCAAAAATATCACCCCGGCCGAGATCGAGAGCCGCCTTAAATTCAGCCATTATATCTCTGACGCGGTGGTGATCGGCGACAAGCGTAAATACCTGTCCTGCCTGATTATGATTGATCAGGAAAATGTCGAGAAATTTGCCCAAGATAGCAAAATTCCGTTCAGCGATTTCGCCTCTCTATGTGCCGCTCCGCCCATTGTCGAGCTTATCCACGGCGAGGTCGAAGGCGTGAACAAGGATTTCGCGCGGGTCGAACAGATCAAGGATTTTCGCCTGATAAACGTGCTGCTGACCGCCGAAGACGAAGAATTAACCGCAACCATGAAGCTCAAGCGCGGCCTCGTGGAACAAAAACACAGCGCGCTGATCGAGGAAATGTACTAGACTTGCTACCAACACCATCGAAAAACTAAAGGGAGAAGACTAATGAAAAAGCTTACAACTACATTTATAGCCGCGTCGCTGACGCTTGGAATGGGGCTAAGTGCGGCGGCGCAAACCCAAGGAGTTACCGATACCGAAGTTCTTGTCGGCTCGGTAAATGACCTCTCGGGCGTGTTTGCCGCGGTGGGTGTTCCTGCCGTCAACGGGGCCAATCTTCGCTTTGACGAGGCCAATGCAGCGGGCGGCGTCAATGGTCGCAAAATCCGGTTTATCGTCGAGGATAACGGCTATCAAATCCCGCGCGCGATGCAGGGCTATAACAAGCTTTTGAACAAGGACAAGGTTTTTGCCATGCTGCTGTCGCTTGGCACGCCGATGAATGTTGCCGGTTTCAGGCTGCTTGATCCCAAGGGCATTCCCAATATCAGCCCGCTTTCGGCCTCCAAACTGATGCTGCAAGACCCGATCAAAACCCACTTCACCGGATTCTCCAGCTATTGGGATCAGGTTCAGGTCGGGGTTACCTATCTGGCGGACCAATTTAACGCCAAAAACGTTTGCTCCATGTATATCCCGTCAGGCTTTGGCAACGAGATCGGCAACAGTACCAAGGATGTGGCGACCAAGCTTGGCATCAAATTTGCAGGCGAGACCACCCACAAGCCGGACGAGCTTGATTTCGTTGGCTCCTTGACCAAACTCAAGGCCGCTGGCTGTGACGTCATCACCCTCGGCCTGACCGTTCGCCAAGGCATCACCGTGGTAGGCACCGCCAAAAAGCTCGGCTGGACCGACGTTAAGTTCCTTAATACATCGGCCGGTTTTCTTAGCCTGGTTGCCGCAATTCCCGGTGGCGTGACCGAGGGGCTTTATGCCTCATCCGGCTGGGTCGATCTGGCGTCGCGTGCCGATCAGCCTGCTCCTGCCAAGTTTATCGCCGACTATAAAGCCAAGTATGACAAGCCCGCTGGTGGCTTTGCCATGCTCGGATATGCCGCCGCTGATGAGTTCGTGCGTGCCTTGGAGGCCGCCGGTCCCAACCTCACCGAGGACAGCTTTCTTGCAGGCATGGAGTCGCTTAACTTCTATGATCCGCTGACTGACAGCAAAATCACCTACAGCGCCACCGACCATCAGGGGGCCGACGAGGTTGTTATCTCTGTTGTTGAAGGCGGCAAATGGAAAGTGCTCAGCCGTCAAAAAGTAGCCAGTAATTAATAGGTTAAAGAAGTGAACCATGAGGGCGGGGCCACGTGCCTCGCCCTTTTTTGTCGTATCGTAGGC
>CAYPUW010000405.1:0-2063 GCA_964413925.1 uncultured Rhodobacter sp.
GGAGTGAGAGGATTCGAACCTCCGGCCCCTGCCTCCCGAAGGCAGTGCTCTACCAAGCTGAGCTACACTCCGTGACCGTTTCTGGCCAATACACTTTACTGCCGAAAATGGCAAGAGATCGACCAACTGAGCGGGCATTATTGTGTCAGAGGCCAGCATCCAGTGCCGCCAAAACCGCGTCGCCCATTTGTGCCGTGCTGGCCGGTTCACCGCCATCGGCCTGCATCAGATCGGCGGTGCGAATGCCGCTCGCCAGCACGTTTTGAACCGCTACCTCCAGACGATCGGCCTCGGCTCCCTGATCAAACGAATATCTCAGCGCCATGGCAAAGCTTAAAATACAAGCGCAGGGATTGGCCCGACCGCGCCCGGCAATATCCGGGGCAGAGCCGTGAACCGGCTCATAGAGCGCTTTTGGCCGCCCGTTTTCCATCGGCGCGCCAAGGCTGGCCGATGGCAGCATTCCAAGGCTACCAGTCAGCATCGCCGCGCAATCGGAAAGAATGTCGCCAAACAGATTATCGGTGACGATCACGTCAAATTGTTTGGGGTTACGCACAAGCTGCATTGCGCAATTATCGGCATACATATGGCTGAGGGTGACCTCGGGATATTCTTGGTCGTGAATGAACGTGACCTCCTCGCGCCAAAGAACGCCGCTCTCCATCACGTTGGCTTTCTCAACCGAGCAGACACGGTTGTCGCGCCGCTTAGCCATCTCGAAAGCAGAGCGCGCCACCCGGCGGATCTCGTCGGTGGTGTAGCGTTGGGTATTGACGCCAACACGCCCGCCCTCGCCGTCATCAAAGATGCCGCGCGGCTCGCCAAAATAAACCCCGCTGGTCAACTCGCGCACAAACATAATGTCCAAACCGGCCACAAGTTCCCGTTTTAACGAGGAAAAATCCGCCAGCGCGTCAAAACACTGGGCCGGTCGCAAATTGGCAAACAGGTCCATTTCCTTGCGAAGCCGCAACAAACCACGCTCTGGTTTCAGGCTGAAATCAAGGTGATCATAGTTGGGACCGCCAACCGCACCAAGCAAAACCGCATCCGCATCTTGGGCTTTTTGCATGGTCGCATCGGTCAGAGGCGCGCCGTATTTATCATAAGCGGCCCCGCCGACCTGATCCTCACTAAGATCAAATTCCAGCCCGCGCTTGCGGTCAAACCAGTCGATGATCTTGCGCACTTCGGCCATGACCTCGACACCAATGCCGTCGCCGGGCAAAATCAGAATGGAAGGGTTTGACATCTGGGGTGCTCCTCATATCTATTCGCTCTTGACCTAGCGCGACCCCGACAGAGGGTCAAGCCGCGCAACGTTGCGTTTTTCACAGGAGCCGACCTCATGCTGATCCCCGGAAGCCAAGCCCCCGCGCTTGTTTTAGAGACCCTCGATCACGGCCAGTTCGATCTGGCCAAAGATGCGCCCGCCAACGGGACCGTCGTGGTGTTCTTTCGCGGCCTTCACTGCCCGATCTGCATGCGCCAACTCGCCGATCTGGAAAGAAACCTCGACGCTTTCGCCGCCAAGGATATTCGCGTGATTGCCATCAGCGCCGATGATCGTGACAAGACCGTGCAAACGGGCGAAAAGTCCGGCGTGAAAGATTTGATGCTTGGGTATGGTGTTGGTCTTGCCGCCGCGCGCGAGGATTGGGGGCTTTATACCTCGGTTGGCCGCCCCGATACTGCCGAGCCTGCATTGTTTAGCGAGCCGGGTCTGTTTTGGGTGCGCGGCGATGGTATCGTCTGGTTCGGCTCGGTCCAGACCATGCCGTTTGTACGCCCGGCAACCGCCGGACTGCTCGGCGGGATCAGCTATGTGATCGACAACGACTATCCGTTGCGCGGCGATTATACTGGTCCACTTGGGTAGGGAGCGGTTGCGCGGGTTATGTCCAAACCTTGCTGCCGAGAAACTCCACCATGTTTTCGGCCAGTTCTTCGCCCGCGTCTTCTTGCAAGAAATGCCCGGCATCGCGGATTATTTTGAATCGTCCATTGGGCACCATTTTAGCAATCCGTTCGCCATCCGCCACTTTAAAGGCAATATCCTT
>CAYPUW010000406.1:0-2059 GCA_964413925.1 uncultured Rhodobacter sp.
GAGGAGCCGCATTATTCCTATTTGCCGTTGTTTAGAGCCGATTTGTCGCAGAACAAACCGCCGAATTGTAGTTAAAACCGCCGGACTACTTGATCCAAGTCAATTTCCTGCCCCGGAAAACCTGATCTTAGTGCCAGCGCAAGTGCAAACTCTGTGCTGGCGGAACTTATGGAGGCTTTCATGCATAATATCGACGGGGTACGCACTGGCGACCAGTATCGTGCGCTTGGACTTAGCACCCTCGCGTTTACGGTCTGTTTTGCGGTTTGGACGATCTTTTCCATCATCGGTGTGAAGATCAAACAAGATCTCGGGCTTTCCGAGACGCAATTTGGCCTGCTGGTGGCAACGCCGGTTTTGACAGGCTCCATAAGCCGCATCTTCTTGGGGGTGTGGACTGACCAGATCGGCGGGCGGATCATGTTGCCGCTGCAAATGTTGATCACCGCGATCAGCGTTTGGTTGCTGGCTTCGGTTCAAACCTACGCGGTTTTCCTCATTGTCGCCCTTGGCCTCGGCCTTGCCGGTGGGTCGTTCATCATCGGCATCGCGTATGTTTCGCGCTGGTTCCCGGCGGGCAAGCAGGGCACGGCTCTGGGTATATTCGGCGCAGGCAATGTAGGGGCGGCGGTGACCAACTTTGCTGCTCCGTTCTTGGTTATCGCGCTTGGCTGGCAGGATACCGCGCGGGTCTATGCAATCGTTCTGGTGGTCATGGCGATCGCGTTTTACATCTTTGCCAAGCCTGATCCGGTTGTGGCCGATCAAAAGAAAAGCGGCAAAAAGCCGGTTTCAGCGATCATGCAGCTAGAGCCGCTTCGCGACATCCGGGTTTGGCGGTTTGCAACTTACTACTTCTTTGTGTTTGGCGGGTTTGTAGCCTTTGCCTCGTTCCTGCCACGCTATTATGTGGGCGCTTATGGCGTGTCGCTGGCTGCGGCCGGGGTGTTTGCTGGCCTGTACTCCCTGCCCGCGTCGATCTTCAGGGCGCTCGGCGGATGGATGTCGGATGTCTGGGGCGCGCGGTTCGTGATGTACCTGACCTTCTTTGTGTCGCTGGTGGTGCTGTTTGTGATGAGCTATCCGCAGACCACCTATATCGTCGAAGGCATTCCGCTGGCGGATGGTACGCCCAACCTGATCCAGTTCAAATTCGGCATCCCGCTTTATATGTTCGTGTTCCTATCGGTCATCCTTGGCTTTGCCATGAGCCTCGGTAAGGCGGCGGTCTACAAGCATATTCCGGTCTATTATCCCAATAATGTGGGCGCTGTTGGCGGTCTGGTGGGGATGATTGGCGGGCTTGGCGGCTTTGTTTTGCCGATCTCGTTCGGGATTTTGCTGGACACATTTCAGGTCTGGTCGACGGTGTTCATGCTGATGTTCGTCATTGTGGCAATCAGCGTCATCTGGATGCATCTCGCTATTCGCAAAATGGATCGCGAGAATTTCCCCGAGCTGCGCCAAGAGACATCGCTGTCGGATGTCCCGACCGAAGTTCCCGCGCAAGCCTCGGCACAATAATCAACATTCCCTGATGGGCTGAGAGTTTCGGCCCATCTTCACCCAATACCAAAGGAGAACAACTTTGGGACGAGATCTTAGAAACTGGAATGTCGAGGACGAGGCCTACTGGGCGTCGACCGGCAAGTCGATCGCAACAAGAAACCTGTGGATTTCCATTCCCAGCCTGCTGTGCGGCTTTGCCGTCTGGCTTTACTGGGGCATCATCACGGTGCAAATGATCAATCTCGGTTTTGCGTTTGACCAGTCCGACCTCTTTACGCTGAGCGCGATCGCCGGTTTGACCGGGGCAACATTGCGCATCCCCTCGACCTTTTTTATTCGTATCGCAGGGGGGCGCAACACGATCTTTTTCACCACGGCGCTGTTGATGATCCCGGCCATTGGCGCCGGTTTCGCGCTAAGCAATCCTGACACACCGCTCTGGCAGTTTCAGGTTCTGGCATTTCTGTCCGGTATTGGTGGTGGCAACTTTGCCAGCTCCATGTCGAATATCAGCTTTTTCTTTCCCAAGAAAGTTCAGGGCTATGCGCTG
>CAYPUW010000407.1:0-2053 GCA_964413925.1 uncultured Rhodobacter sp.
TTGGACGGCAAATCAGCCCAGCCAAGCCCCCCTCGCGCGCCACTTTCCGGGCAGATTTTGGCGGCAAAAGACGTGCTGGCGCTGAGCGGTCTGGACGCGTTTGACGACTTTTTCACCGATCTTTATGCCGCCTGTGCAGCAATGGATATTCCAGCAGATGCGGCTATATCGGAGGGTGGATTGGGTCAGTTTGAGATAAATCTGCTTCATTCCGACGATGCCATGAAGGCCGCCGATGACGCTTGGCTGTTCAAAATCGCCACGCGCGGGATTGCTCGCAAGCACGGATTTGCGGCCAGCTTCATGGCAAAACCCTATATAGATCAACCGGGTAATGGCATGCACACGCATTTTTCGGTGCTTGATGCAAACAAGGTTAACATCTTTGACGACGGCAGTGATCTGGGCAGCGATGTGATGCGCCATGCAGTTGGCGGGCTGATGCGCGCCATGTCGGCCTCGACCCTGATTTTCGCACCGCACGCCAACTCTTATCGACGCATGGCCCCTGATAGCCACGCGCCGACCAAAATTTGTTGGGGGTATGAAAACCGGACCGCCGCGATCAGAATTCCCGGCGGCTCTAGTGCGGCTCGACGCATTGAGCATCGGGTCGCAGGCGGGGACGTTAACCCTTATCTGATGCTGGCGGCTGTGCTTGGCGCGGCTCTGCTTGGGATCGAGGACAAATGCGCGCCCGCGCCCCCCATCACCGGAAGCGCTTATGACCTCACCGCCGAGACCCTACCCACCTCGTGGCAAACCGCCACCGATCTCTTTGCCGATGATGCCATGGTAGCCCGTATCTTTGCGCCAACCTTGATTGAAAATCTGCTGCTGCAAAAACGTCAGGAGATTGCGACGTTTAAGGACGCGCCGCAAGATTTTGAATTCACAACATATCTTGAAACGGTGTAAGTCGCTCTTGCCCCGCCAAATGCGCCTCTGCTAGCAATGAGCTACGTCTTTTAACAGGTGATTGATGAAAATCGGAATTCTGCAAGCGGGTCATCTTCCCGAAGATATGTCGGCCGAATTTGGCAGTTATGGAAATATGTTCGCCGAGTTTTTGGCTCCGGGCGGGTTTTCGTTTGAGGTTTACGTGGTGGTTGACGGTCAGTTTCCGCCATCGGTCACGGCGGCAGATGGTTGGTTAATTACCGGCTCTAAACACGGGGCCTATGATGATTTGGCGTGGATTGCGCCGCTTGAAAAATTCATTCAAGGCGCATATGGCGCGAAAATCCCGCTCATCGGCATCTGTTTTGGCCACCAGATCGTGGCGCAAGCCTTGGGCGGCAAGGTGGAGAAATTCGCAGGCGGTTGGTCGGTTGGCGCGACCGAATATGTGAATGGCGAAACTGGCGACCGGCTGATGCTGAACGCGTGGCATCAGGATCAGGTGGTAACACGACCCAAACAGGCGCGCGTTTTGGCCGCGACCGAGTTCTGCAAAAACGCAATTCTCGCTTACGGTGATCAGGCGCTGACCATTCAGCCTCACCCAGAGTTCACCTCGGCCTTTGTTAATGGCCTGATCACGGGACGCGGCATTGGTGTTGTGCCCGACAAGTTGCTGCGCCAAGCAGAGAGCCGGCTTGATCTTCCGCTGGCGACAGAGAAAATCAAGGCGCAGATGATCGGGTTTTTCGCGCAATCTCAACAGCTTCGCCAGTTTAAGGAAACACAAAATGGCTGATGGAACAAACTGGATTGACAAACTGCCGCAAGCTGCGCGCACCTATCTGGACGGAAAACGTGTCGAAGAGGTCGAGTGTATCGTCGCCGATATGCCGGGGATTTCGCGCGGTAAAGCTATGCCCGCCAGCAAATTTGCCAGTGGCGGACGCATGTATCTGCCGGACTCGATTTTCTATCAAACCATCACTGGCGGCTGGGCCGATTTTGGCTCGGAGGCGCGCTATACTGATCCCGACATGGTCCTGACCCCGGATTTTGCCACCGCGACGGCGGCGCCTTGGGCGGCGGATCGAACCATTCAAATCATCCACGACATCGCCGATCAGGCCGGAAATCCGGTGCCATTTGCGCC
>CAYPUW010000408.1:0-2039 GCA_964413925.1 uncultured Rhodobacter sp.
GAGCCGATAGAGACGTATCCCCCGCATTTACAGCGATAAACCCCATAAAAATGCGCGCCCCCATCCAGCAAATTACTGGCGCGTTTATCGGCCCAAAGGCCCGCGCTTTGAAGGCCATAAATCATCGCCATCAGATGGGCGGTGCCATCAACAATCGCGGCGTCAACCACTTGACCACGACCCGAGCGGCTGGCTTCAAGCAGCGCGCACACCATACCAAACGCCAGATACATACCGCCGCCACCAAAATCCCCCAACAGATTAAGCGGTGGAACCGGCTCTTCGGCCGGACCGATCGCATGCAAGGCACCGCTCAGCGCGATATAGTTAATGTCATGCCCCGCCGCATGCGACAGCGGCCCGCTCTGCCCCCATCCGGTCATGCGCCCATAAACCAGACGCGGATTTGTGGCTTCAAATTGCTCGGGACCAAGTCCCAGACGCTCCATCACACCGGGGCGCATACCCTCGATTACCCCGTCGGCGAGATTGATGAGCTGCGTAACTTGCGCCAAATCTTTGGGCTGTTTGAGATCAAGCGTCACAAAACCGCGCCCGCGATCAAGTATGTCATATTCCAAGCCCAAAAGAGGGCGTGCGTCCTTGCGCGCAACCCGGATCACCTCGGCGCCCATATCGGCCAGCGTCATGGCCGCAAACGGGGTCGGTCCCAATCCAGCGATCTCGACGATTTGAATGCCGCTAAGCGGACCAGATCCCACCCGAAATTCCTTAACAAACGATTCTGTTGGGGCGAGTTTTGATCTTGTTTGTGCGCAAATCAAGCAGTTTCCCACTCGCTTCGCCCAACGTCCAATGCTTTCTCACCATTGGACAGACAGCATATTATACCTCGTAACCTATTGGTTTACCACGGTATTGATCGGTTCGTTATCACATATCAGCGCCGGGAAATTGCCTAACATCGCAGAGTTCGGCCAATGTCGTCTCATCGGCAAACAGCCAATCCCGGCCCGCCGAAAATCTTAACCGCCCCAACAGGCAGGACCCGATAAAAATATTTGAGAGGACAGACCCATGAAAACCAAACTTACAGCAACCGCCGCCGCCGCCGCAATCGCAATGACCGGCATGACCGCAACCCCAGCCAGCGCCCTGACACAACAAGAGGCCTTCACCCTGTTCGCCGGATTGGCCGCCATCGCGCTTTTGACCAGCGCCACGCCAACACCGACACCCACACCGACGCCGGTTCCCACCCCCATCGTTCCGGTCACTTATTCAACTGGCCCGATCCTGCTTAAACAAAGCTACACCGCCGATTTTGATCAGGGGCTGGTTTCCGCCCCCGGTGCTGATATCTGGTTTCAGGCCGTCAACCCGACGCATCGGTATCTAAAGCCGCTTAATGGTGCGAAAATGGCGGTTGGTAATCGCTCCAACCGAGGGTTTTCCGGCTGCAGCATCGCCAGCTTTTCCGGCGCCCGCGTTAACATCAACGCCATCCCGGTTGGCTCATATGTGTGCATGAAAACCAACGCAGGCCGCATCAGCCAGTTTCGCGTGAACGCGGTTTATGGCGGCTCGTTCAAGAAAATGCGGATGGGCTACACCACTTGGCAATAACACATCCTAGAGCTAGAGCCGCCCGTCATTTTGATGGGCGGCTTTTGCATGTCCGGGCCGGTATAAAAACCGTCGGCCAAAAACACCGGTTTCCCGGCGTTTCGCCTCTTGCCCGGATGTTGCGAACATCCTAAAGCCGAACCTGCCCCGACGGATTTTCGGAGCTAAATCAATCCTTGGCATGGCGGGAATGTCGCTGGCAATTGCCTTGCCGCTGACGTTTACCGCGCGCTTGATGAGCAAGACCAACACTGTTCTTCAGTTGGCAATCGGTGTGACGACGATCTCGATCGGCGGGATGATTTTGTTTGAAAATGCGCGCGCGCTGGCGAATATATAAATCGCTACGCCCCCGTCGACCGTTCTTCAAGTTCAAGCCACTCTTCTTCGCAAGCCGCTAATTTCATGTGGCGCTCCACCAAACCATCGCTGGCTTTGGCAAATTTAGCGGG
>CAYPUW010000409.1:0-2029 GCA_964413925.1 uncultured Rhodobacter sp.
ACCATTGGCGCGGCGAAACCCGCGCGGTAGAAGACCGACTGTCGGATGCGCTTCACGCGCGGCTGACGCAAAGATTTGTCGATCGGCGCACCAGTGTTTTGCTGCGGCGGTTGAAGCAAAAGGAGAGCCTGGTGGCGCTAGTAAACGACAAGGGTGAAGTGTTGGTCGAGGGTCAGTTCGTGGGCCGCTTAAGCGGATTTCGCTTTCAGCAGGACCAAAATGCCACCCCCGAGGAGGCTAAAACCCTGCGCGCAGCCGGAATTGCCGCTTTGATGCCGGAGTTTAATCTACGCTCTGATCGATTTTATAATGCGCCCGATACCGAAATTGATTTCACCGAGCAAGGTGGCTTGATGTGGGGCAACGCTGCCGTCGGGAAACTGGTGAAGGGCGGGGATGTGCTCTCGCCAATGGTCGAGGTTTTCGTTGATGACGAGGCGGGCCCGGACGTGGCAGAGAAAGTTCGCCGTCGTCTTGGTCACTTTGTAGAGCGTAAAATCGCCGCCCTGTTTGAACCGTTGCTTGGCCTGAAAAACGACGAAACCATCACGGGCATGGCGCGCGGTGTCGGCTTTCGCATTGTCGAGGAGTTGGGGGTTTTGCCGCGCTCCGCTGTGGCCAGCGAGATCAAGGATCTCGATCAGGAGGCGCGCGGTTTGTTGCGCAAACACGGCATCCGCTTTGGCCAGTATACGATCTTCCAACAGCTGATGCTGAAACCCGCGCCGACGCGACTGCGGCTGGTTTTATGGTCTCTTGCCAAGGACTTGAGCGAGTTTCCCGAGGCTCCGCCTCCCGGTCTGGTGACGGTTTCTGCCGTGATTGAAGCGCCGGAGGGTTACTACGAAAAGGCCGGTTATCGTCTTGCCGGCCCACGTGCGATTCGCATTGATATGCTGGAGCGTCTGGCCGACATGACCCGCTCGCAAAATAGCCGCGCGGGTTTTGAGGCCACGCCGGATATGCTCTCGATCACGGGGATGACGCTGGATCAGTTCGCGGAATTGATGACGGGCCTTGGCTATAACGCCCAAAAGGGCGAGCGCGAGAAGGTCAAAGTAACCCCAACAGTTATGGACGCAGCCGCAGAGCCGCCAACGGGCGATGCCGAGAAACCTGCCCAAAGCCCTGTCGAAACCGCTGAGGCCGCGAGTGACGCGCCCAAAGTTGAGGCAGTAGATAAAATCGAGCAGGCCGCTGAAATTGAGGTGTTTTACACATTCACTTGGGTGCCGGTTAAAAAACACGCCAACCAACAAAAGCCGCAAAAAACGCGCAACAAGCCAAAACGGGCAAAAGACGCACATGCCAAAACCATGTCCTCACGCCCGCCGCGTCGCGAAAAACCGATTGATCCTGACAATCCATTTGCGGCGTTGCTGGCGCTAAAAGATAAGAAATAGCGCCGATGCCACCCACCATTGGCGACAAAAAACCTTCTCTCAGGCTTGATAAATGGCTGTGGCACGCCCGGTTTTTCAAGTCGCGCACGCTCAGCGCGAAACAGGTGAGAGGCGGGCATGTTCGCGTCAATGGTACGAAAGTGTCAAAGCCATCGCTCATGGTTGAGGTCGGGGACACGCTGACATTTACACAGGCTGATAAAATCAAGGTGGTACGGTTGGCAAAGCTCAGCCTGCGCCGTGGTCCAGCCAGCGAGGCGCAAACGCTCTATCAGGATTTGTCGCCGACCGAGCCGCCAGCTTGCCCTTCGCCGGGCCATGATCGCAAGGGTGGCCGCCCGACTAAAAAGGACCGTCGGGACATGGGACCGTTTCGCGGCCAACCTCTTGAATGATCTCGCGATCCCGCCTAATAGCACTTGCGGGGTTTGGGCCCAACGCCCATAACTCCATTTGAAAAACTGCCAAACAAAGGCCCGCACATGACCTATATCGTCAACGACGCTTGCATCGCTTGCAAATACACCGATTGCGTCGAGGTTTGCCCTGTCGATTGCTTTTATGAGGGCGAAAACATGCTGGTGATCCACCCCGATGAATGTATCGATTGTGGCGTGTGCGAGCCT
>CAYPUW010000410.1:0-2029 GCA_964413925.1 uncultured Rhodobacter sp.
GAAGGATGATTTTGACACCGCATTTTCCTTTGCCGCCCCGTCAATTCGGCGACAATTCGGCAGCGCTCAACGCTTTGGTCAGATTTTAACCAAAGCGTTCCCGATGGTGGTGAACCCCGCACGGGTTCAGTTCCTTTCGCTTGAAACCTTCGACGGCCAGCTTTTTCAGCGGGTGTTGATCGAGGGCGAAAAAGGCATCTGCTACATCGCCGCCTATGCGATGATCAACACCGATCAAGGCTGGCAAATTCGCGCCATAGAGATCGCAATGATCAACCAAATGTGGGTATGAGAGCGAGTTTCACCTGACCGCAGCGACCAAAATTGGGTCAGGTAAACGCGATAACGGCCATGGTGACGGCTAAAAAGCCCATCAAACCCATGGTCATTCCCATCCGTTTGGCAAATATCGGGTCAATCGGGGCACCCCCGCGCGCGAAAATTATGCCTTTGACGGTCATGGTCAGCGACAAGGCGGTCAGCAGGACGACAAAAGCGATTTTCGCATCAAATGAGACGTTGGTCACGCCGCCCCGATAGGCTTGCCACATCCAAATTCCGGTGATCCACAGCAGGATGATCGCGCCAAACGCCACCCGACCCAACACGCCTTGTGCGCTGCGCAACGCGCCAATTGCCGGGCCTTCGGATCTGGCGGCTCTTATGCCCAAAATCATGCTGGAAATGCCGATCCCGATCCCTGCGGCCAGACTCATAAAATGAATAATCTTCAACGCAATAAGCATTGTTTCCCCCTATTTTTTCCTGTTCGCAGCCATCCTCGCGTAAGAGTTGCGCTCTGTCAAACGGGGAAAATTCGGAGGAATTAACCAAACATTCATTCTTTTTTGCTAATGAATTTGCCACCGGCTTGGCTGTTCGGTTTTCCATATTGAGTATTTTCGACCAATGACCGCGTTTTTCGGCGCGGCGGAGGCACTTTTTCCGCCAATAATTATTTGAACTTAAAGGGATTTTCCAATGAACAAAGCGATTACCGACGGCGTAGTCTTTATGCCCACTGCTTTCTCTGCGGGGCTGGCGCTCTGGTCCAATCAGGATGGCACGCCCGGCTCGACCAATTACACTGGCGTCCCCGGCGCCTCTGTGATCACCGCCGACAGCGATTTTGGCACCTGTCTGGAAATAATCAAAGCCTCCGCCACACAAAAACTGCGCTATATGGTGCAAACTCCGCTGTTGCCGGGTTGCTATATCAAGGTATCGGCGCGCGTCAAAGCGATCAGCGGCAATCTGCCCTCGGTGCAAATCGCGGGCTGGGCCGGAGACGCGGCGGGCGCGCATGTTCCCGGCGTGGTTGAGACCGGCACATCAACCACGATCACGGCTTACGGCGAAGTTCTGGAGGTTTGGGCCATCATCGGTGCGGGCAATCGCACCGGCGTTGATATGGTCTGGGGACTGGGCGCGACCTTCGGGCATTTCGGCCTTGATTTGACTGGCGCAAATGGCGGGATCATTCGCATTGAGGACGTGCGGATCGAGGACGCAACGGATGTGTTTTACCGCAAGCTGATGGACTGGGTGGATGTGCGTGATTACGGGGCAATCGGCGATGGGGTTGCCGATGATAGCCTTGCCTTTGAGGCCGCCGATCTGGCCGCCAAGGGCCGCGATGTGCTGGTGTCGGACGGGATTTACCACCTCGCCAACCATGTGACATTCGAAAGTCGGGTACGGTTTGAGGGAACCGTCACCATGCCGACCAACATGCGTCTGGCCCTGACCAAGAACTATGATCTGCCGAGTTATATCGACGCTTTTGTCGACCCGGAACTGGCGCTGCAAAAGGCGCTGCAAACCTTGATGAATTTCAGCGATCACGACAGTCTGGACATGTGCGGGCGTCGAATTTTGCTGACCAAGCCGCTTGACGTTCATGCGGCGGTCGTTAACCGTGAGACTTATGCCACACGGCGCGTTTTGCGAAACGGGCAGTTGCGCTCTGACGGCAGTGCGGCGTGGAATACCGAGACGTTTACCTCGCTTGCGAGCTATAATGCGGCCA
>CAYPUW010000411.1:0-2028 GCA_964413925.1 uncultured Rhodobacter sp.
TCCTCTTCCCCTCTATGAGACGGCTCACACCTCCTTGTCAGACGGTCCAGACACCGCCGACGACCATCCGCGCCCTCCAGCCACAGCCGGTCCATTGACGGCACCAGCCAGACCATGCGCGCCAATCGACCCAACGCCACTTGCGGTGCCACCTTGCCGTCAATCCTGACCTGCCGTGATCCGCCGGCTTCAAGCCGGGTTTCGATCTCGTGACGATGGCCCAGACTGCTCAGATCTGCGCTTACCTTCCACCCGATTTGTTCTGGGGTCCGCGCCATATCTTCCGCCCGACCCCGGCGCAAGCCACGCCCGGGTGACAGCATCGACACGGCCTCAAGAATATTGGTTTTACCCGCACCATTCGCGCCGAACAAAACAATTGGCGTAGGCTCAAGCGCCAAATCCAAGGTTTTATAGGACCGAAAATGCGACAGGGACAAGCTGGAAATAGCAAGTCCAGACAATGGCTTACACCCGCATTGGCATCACGACATAGACCGCGCTTTCATCGTTTCCTTCACGCATCAAAGTCGGATCACCGGAGGAGTTGAATAGAAACACCGCGTTCTCGCGATCGACCTGACTGGCAATTTCAAGCAGGTATTTGGCGTTAAAGCCGATATCCAGTCGTTCGTCATTATAGGCGACGGCCAGTTCTTCGTCAGCAGCCCCGCTATCAGGTGCGTTGACCGACAGGATCAAACGATCCGTGTCCAGAGACAGCTTGACGGCACGCGAACGCTCGCTGGAAACGGTTGAAACCCGATCAACCGCCTTGGCAAATTCGGCGGCGTCCACTTCAAGGCGACGGGTGTTTCCGGTGGGAATGACGCGGGTATAATCGGGGAAGGTTCCGTCAATAACTTTTGAGGTCAGCATGATTTCCGGCGTCGCAAAGCGAATTTTAGTTTCCGACACCGACACCGCGATTTGCATGTCGTCGTCATCCAGCAGCTTGCGTAGCTCGCCCACGGTTTTGCGCGGCACGATCACGCCGGGCATATCGTCAGCCCCGTCGGGCAAAGGCGCATCAATGCGCGCCAATCGGTGGCCATCGGTCGCCACACAGCGCAACACTTTGCCGCCCATACCTTCGGAGGCGTGCATATAGACGCCGTTCAGGTAATACCTTGTTTCTTCAGTGGAAATCGCAAATTTCGACTTGTCGAACAGGCGGCGCAAAACCGGAGCGGGGGCGGTAAAATTGCAGCTATATTCCGAGGACGCCATCACCGGAAAATCCTCTTTCGGCAGGGTAGCAAGCGAGAAATTCGAGCGGCCAGCGCGAATTTCCAAGCGCCCTGACGCACCATCATCCAACAACTCGACCATCGCGCCATCGGGCAATTTGCGCACGATTTCATGCAACGTATGCGCGCCGACGGTCGACGCACCGGCCCGTTCAACCACGGCCAAAGCCTTATCGACCACTTCTATATCCAGATCGGTCGCACGAAAGCTAACCGCGTTGCCTTCGGCCTCGATCAGCACATTGGCAAGGATCGGGATTGTATTGCGTCGCTCAACCACGGATTGAGCCTGTGACATCGCTTTCAAAAGCGCGCTCCGCTCGATACTGACTTTCATCGCCTTGCTCCTCACCGCGTCGGGGAGGGCAGGCTAGCCGATATCCCCCCGAAATCAATCGTTTTCTCTTTGTTTACGGGATTATGGATGCGGTCAAGCCCGCAAGACGGATCACCGGCCCTGCGGGGTCAATTAGCCACAAAGCTGTTCTTACGCCTCAAGCATCCGGCGCAGCAGTTCCACATCTTCGGCGATCTGGTTGTCAATCGCCTTCAGCTCCTCGATTTTACGCACCGCGTGGATCACGGTGGTGTGGTCGCGTCCACCAAATCGCCGCCCTATTTCCGGCAGGGATTTGCTGGTCAGCATTTTGGACAGAAACATCGCCACCTGACGGGGCCGCGCCACCGAGTCCAGCGCTCCTCTGTGGTCCCGCTGGTGGCTTGAATAGCCCCAATACCGCCGACGTCTTTGATTGCGTCAGCGATGGGGCCTACGGGC
>CAYPUW010000412.1:0-2013 GCA_964413925.1 uncultured Rhodobacter sp.
GATCACGGTGACAATCGGCCCCTCGATAATCGCCAGCACAAAGATCAGCCACAGCCCGTAGGTTTCGACAAGCTGCACGATTGAGTCCAGCGAGATCATTTGTCACCCGCTTTGTCTGCCGTCATCTCGTTACCGCGCCATGCAAAATCATTGCTGGCCCAACCAATGACCCAAAGGGCAGGGATCATGAGATCGCGCATCACCCATGCAAGAATGTCGCGCGGGGCGTGCGGCCAACGTGCAAACCACGCGAACAAAAATTCGGCCCCGTACCAAAGCAGACCGATTGCAGGCAGCGCGGCAGGCGGCAAGACCCCTTGCCATATCAGTATCAGAGTTGCGGCAAATGGTGCGGCCCCTCCGCTGAGCAACTCTGGCAGAAAAATCGGCAAAAACCCCAAGCGGCGCACTCGCGACCAGCGCAACTGTCGTTGCCACACGTCTCGCAAACGCCGCCGACCGATGGGCTGTGCAAACGGGCGCTTGGCCACGCGAACTTTGAGGTTTGCGCGGCGCACCAATTTGGTCGAGGCCACATCCTCGGCCATGTCCTGACCGAGGGCCGCCAGCCCACCGCCGCTCTCTAAAACATCGCGCCGCCAGAACAGGGTCTTGCCTTGGGCAAAGCCAAAGCCAAGCTGATCGGCCACAAGTTGCCAGCGCGCCTGATAGGTGTTGAGAAAGGCACATTCCAGCGCTCCCCACAGCCCATCGGGACCAATGCCAACCGGCGGAGACGAGACCAGACCCGTTTGCGCGTCCCATCGCGCGCGCAGGGTCTCCATGTAATCTTGTGGCAGCAGCACGTTGCTGTCGGTCATGACGATCCAGTCATATTGCGCCGCTGCCCAGCCCTTGACCAGATTGTTGAGCTTTGGATTGCCGCTGATGCGCTCGTCGCCGATCAACAGCTTTGCGTCGATGTCGGGATATTCGCCGATCAGTTTGCGCAGCAGGGGCAGGGCGGCGTCATCCGGGGAGGCGACACAGAACAGGATCTCGTAAGGGCGATACCCCAGCAAAAAGGACGAGCGCAGGGTCGCCTCAAGCTCGTGGTCCAGCCCGCAGACCGGGCGCAACAGGCTGACGCCGTCACTTGTTATGGTGCTGGTTTGTAGGGGGTCTTGTTGCTTGAGTGGCGGGATCAGGCGAAAAACCACGATCAGAATGGTTATGACGTGCAATGCAAATGCTCCGGCGAGGAAAATAGCGACACTTGCAAGGATGAAATCTGCCATATTTTGAGGCCCCTAGTTCAATTTGATCAATACGGCCTTGCCATCGGTAAACCACGGGTCTCCGGCGACATCCTGCCCGAGACGTGGCGTTGATAGCTGAAAGCGGCTGAGCGACTTTACCGCATCGACCCGGCTGAGATCACCGATCAGCATGTCGCGTTCGGCGTCAATATTGGGGTCGATATGGTGTAAACCGTTCCAGTTCATGCCATCGTCAAAACTGGCCGTACCGACGAATATGCGCGCGCCGTCTGGGGTTACCAAGCGGGTATTCCAGAAACGCGCATGGTGGCGTTTTCGCAAGGTGTTGTCTTTGGTTGGCTTTTGAAACCCATAGTCATTTGGCTGGCCGGTCCAGAAATAGGGTGTCACCGGCGCGGTCACGTCCTCTTGATTGGTCATAGTAGCCCAGACCGCCTTGGCCAGAGATGTCAGGCTTGGCTTGTCGGCCCTGATCCAACCGGCGCTGGCCAGTGCCTTAACAAAACTGCGGTCGTCGCGAGCGATCACAACCATGCTGATCGGTTCGAGCTTGGTGCCGGTGACCGATTCCGTGTTCGGGGGGATTTTGCCCAGTCTGAACAGGGTGGGAATGTCTACCACCATTTCGCTGCTGACGCTCGGCGGTGGGGTATTCAAAGCCCGGCTATAGGTCAAATCAAATACTCCCGCGCCGAGAATGGCCGCGAGAACCAGCCCGACCGGCGCAAACCGCCCCGCAGCCGTCAGGGGGGGCTGGCGGCTCGGTTCGGGATGGCTTTGACGTCGGTATTCA
>CAYPUW010000413.1:0-1999 GCA_964413925.1 uncultured Rhodobacter sp.
GACCGCCCTTGGCCGGTTTGATCTTTACGCCGTTTATACACTGCTGGTCGCCGCCGATCTGGTGGGTGATTTGATCTATTATGTCATTGGCCGAGCGGGTCCGCGCTGGCTCTCGCCACGCTGGCAAGCGCGGCTGGGGCTGAGCGAGCAGCGTCTGTCCAGTCTGGAACAGCATTTTGACGGCCATGGCGGCAAGACGCTGGTCATCGGCAAGCTGACCCATTCCGCCGGCTTGTTCATTCTGGTGGCGGCGGGGGTCTCTAAAATGCCGGTGGGGCGTTTTTTGCTGTTTAACCTGATTGGCACCCTGCCCAAAACCGCGCTGTTCATGGCAATCGGCTATTCGCTCGGCTACGCCTACCAAACCATCGACTCCTATATTTTCCGCACATCGCTGGTCATTTTGGTGATTGGCGCGCTCATTGCCGTGGTCTGGCTGTTGCGAAAACGGCGCAAATCGCGATGACCGACACACAAACCCACGCTGTTGGCCCAAAGGTCAGTTGCATTATTCCAGCCTATAACGAGGCGGAAAGAATTGGCGCCGTCATCACCGCCATTGCCGGGCATCCGCACATCCTTGAAGTGATCGTGGTCGATGATGCCTCAAGCGATGAAACCGCACTCATAGCGCAAGGTTTTACTGGCGTTCGCGTGATCCGGCTGGCGCAAAATCAGGGCAAGACCATGGCCCTAAAGCGGGCGTTAGACGAAGCCACAGGAGAGCTGGTGTTGTTGCTGGATGCCGACCTTCGCGGGCTGGAAGCGCAACATATAAGTCGTCTGATAGAGCCGGTTCTAACGCGGCGCGCAGATATATCCATCAGTCTGCGCCAAAACACGCCAAGGCTGTGGCGGATGATCGGGCTTGATTACATTTCCGGCGAGCGAGTATTTCGCCGCGAGTTTCTGACACCCCAGCTCGAACGCTTGCGCGATCTGCCAAAATTCGGGTTCGAAGTCTTCGTCAATGGTCTGATCATAAAGCAAAATTACCGTATTTCGGTGATCCGTTGGGACGGCGTGGAAAGTCCGTTCAAGAACAAGAAATACGGAATCTGGAAGGGTATTATCGCCGATATTGGCATGCTGCGTGACATCTTCAAAACAGTGCCGCCTCTGGCCATATTGCGCCAGATTTATCTGATGCGCCGATTGCGGGTCGGCCCGCGCAAACCCACGCCATAAGCGGCACAAATCCTGTCAAGCTCGGCGATCCGGTTTGCTGCGTGGAAAAATCCACACTGGAAATCGTAATGCGTCAAGACCCCACTCATACAGGCTCTCGACACCGCTCAAGACCTGCTGGCGGGCTGTACGTGCGGATGTATGCACCAACGCCGCAGACAGCGCCGCAATCAAGGCCGAGCCGGCCATGTCGAGCGGCCAGTGGATGCCTAAATAGACCCGCGACCAAGCAACGATCAGCGCGGTTATAAGCGCAACCCCGCTCCAAAACCTGACCCCCTGATCAAGCAGTAGCGCGAAAGCAATGGCAAACAGAATCGTTGCGTGATCACTGGGAAAAGACCCGTCCGGCGCATGGGCCAAAAACTGATGCCCAAGACCGATCGCGAACGGGCGCGGATGGTCGTAAACCGCGGTAATACCAAAACTCGAAACAAGCGCCAGCACCGCCGTAAGCCCGGCGGCAAACAGGGCCGCGCGCAGGGCCGAACTGCCCCTGATCCAGCCAATAACCACCAACACGCTCACCGCATAAATCCCCCAAACCGCCGCCACGCGCGCACCCCACAGGATGATCGTGTTGGGCTGAGCCGAAGCATTAAGCAACAAGAAGATGGCCGAATTCAAATTTTCAAGCAAAATCGGATCCTTTCGACAAACAGATTTTGGATGCGATTGCGCCCAATATCACGGCGTAGTCGGTGCCAGCAAGCGGATACGGCCTTGCGAGCAATGAAACCCGTGGAAAAAATGCTTTGGTACCCGAGGCCGGACTCGAACCGGCAAACCTTGCGGCGGCGGATTTTGAATC
>CAYPUW010000414.1:0-1991 GCA_964413925.1 uncultured Rhodobacter sp.
ACATCGTGGGTATTCTGGAAATGATCGAAGCTGCAGAGGCCAGATCGCTCTACTTGCCGCCTTACTCGCCAGACTTCAATCCGATCTCCGAGGCCGCCTAAATCTTGGCAACAAAATTCTGTCTCAGATCACCCTGAACTTATTTAGACGCGATCAGTACCTTGGGTTCAGCTCTTGGCGCGATATAATGTTTTGTGACCCGGATGATGCCGCTGGCGGCAGGTGATCTGCCGCGTTATGCCGTTGTTATTGGACGGCGAAATGATATCCTGACGAAAACGATATCGAGTGAGTTGATGGCAAAGACAGACCCTTTGGTGATTTTCACCCCCTCCGGCAAGCGCGGCCATTTCGCCGCTGGCACGCCCGTTCTGCAAGCGGCACGCGCGTTGGGAGTTGATCTGGACAGTGTTTGCGGCGGGCGCGGGATATGCTCGCGCTGCCAGATCACGCCGTCTTATGGGGAGTTTGCCAAACATGGCGTGACCGTGGGCGACGGGGCGCTGAGTGCTTGGAACGCGGTCGAGGAGCGCTATAAATCCAAGCGCGGGCTGATTGAGGGGCGCCGGTTGGGCTGTCAGGCACAGGTTCAGGGCGATGTTGTCATTGACGTGCCGCCCGAAAGTCAGGTCCACAAACAGGTGGTGCGCAAACGCGCAGAGGCGCGCGACATCGTTATGAACCCGTCGATCCGCCTATTTTATGTCGAGGTCGAGCAACCGGACATGCATGAGCCAAGCGGCGATCTTGAGCGGTTGGTCAAGGCGCTCTACGAGCAATGGGAGCTGGAAAATATTCGCGCCGATTTACATATTCTTCAGGCTTTGCAGCCCATACTGCGAAAAGGAGGCTGGAAAGTTACCTGCGCGATCCATCTGGGGGATGCGCAAAACCCGGCGCGGATCATGCATCTGTGGCCCGGATATTATGACGGCTCGATTTACGGGCTGGCGGTTGATCTTGGCTCGACCACCATCGCCGCACATCTGTGCGATTTACAATCGGGCGAGGTTGTCGCCTCGGGCGGCATCATGAATCCGCAGATCAGATTTGGCGAGGATTTGATGAGCCGGGTCAGCTATTCGATGATGAACCCCGGCGGGGCCGCCGAAATGACCCGCGCCGTTCGTGAGGGCATGAACGCGCTGTTTTTGCAGGTCGCCTCTGAGGCCGAGATCGACAAGGCGCTGATTGTGGACGTGGTTTTCGTGTGCAACCCGGTCATGCATCATCTGTTGCTGGGGATTGATCCGTTTGAGCTTGGACAAGCTCCGTTTGCGCTGGCAACATCGGATGCATTGTCGCTGCGCGCCGGTGAACTTGATTTGTTGATCCATCCGGCGGCACGAGTTTACATTTTGCCGTGCATCGCCGGGCATGTGGGGGCGGATGCGGCGGCCGTGGCCCTGTCTGAATCGCCAAACACCTCGCAAGATCTTGTGTTGGTTGTCGATGTAGGCACCAATGCCGAGATTTTGCTGGGGGATAAATCCGGCGTTCTGGCCTGCTCGTCGCCGACAGGTCCGGCGTTTGAAGGCGCGCAAATATCCAGCGGACAACGCGCGGCCCCCGGTGCGATTGAGCATGTTCAAATCGACCCTGTGAGCAAAGAGCCACGATTTCAAGTGATCGGCTCCGAGCTTTGGTCCGATGAAGACGGGTTTGCAGAGGCGATAAAAAGCACAGGGATCACCGGAATTTGCGGCTCTGGCATCATCGAGATGGTGGCCGAAATGCGCCTTGCAGGCATCGTTGATGGCCCCGGACTGATTGGCTCGGCTGCGCAAACCGGCACGGATCGGTGTTTTTTGGACGGGCGCACCCATTCTTATCTGGTGTGGGATGGCAGCGCGAGCGGTGGGCCGAAAATCACCGTCACCAATCGCGATATTCGCGAAATTCAGATGGCCAAGGCAGCACTCTATTCCGGCGCGCGGCTGCTGATGGACAAGCTTAAGGTTGATCATGTGGACCGGATCGTGCTGGCGGGC
>CAYPUW010000415.1:0-1990 GCA_964413925.1 uncultured Rhodobacter sp.
GGTTCCGGCCTGTTCGCGGATCGGCTGCATCTGGCCCGAGTTTTCGGCGTATTTAAAAGCGATGAACGGGATGTCGGCTGCCGTTAGAACGTTTTGCAGCATGGGGCGGTCCAAGAGCGCCGGGTCGCAAAAACTGGGCGCGGCGAAGATCACGCCCTCGGCGCCGGTTGCGCGCACGCTGCGCACAAGGAACTGGCCTTTTTCGGCCAAATCCGGCTCGTATTTTGCGGCTGTGGACATGGAATGATGCAAAAACGCCTGACTGAGATTGTGGACCGGATCACCATCCGTTGGCACATCGCCAATCAACCAGCGACTGACCAGCATGAAGTCGTCATCAACCACGTAGCAGCCAGAAAGCTCCAATGATTTGATCAGGTTAAGCGGAGGTTGCTCGCAGAACATGCCGGTCAGAACCACGCGGGAATTGTCCTTTATGGGACGAGTTTCAGCCTCGGCAGCGGTTATATATTGGCGCACCAGTTTGGTGTGTTCCTCGACCGGCAGCAACAGACCTGCGCGGATTATCAGATAAGCCTCCGACGCCGGAGCCTGCCACGGTTTTTCGGCGCGAAGGCGGTAAAGATCGTTAATGACGGCGCGGTTTTCATTATAGATCGCGATCGAGTTATGGATGTCGTCATCGGTGATTTTGCGCCCCGCGAGACCTTCGAGATCGTGCAAAAACTCGCGCATCTCGCCGGTGTAAAACACGCCACCGATCTCGTCGTCATAGGTTTGCGGCACGTCGAAATATTTGACGTAAACCTCGGGAAACAGCATCTTCCACATGCCGGAAAGGTTGCGAATGACATCGCAAATTGACGGGAAAATCATGCCGTCAACAAAGTCGAGCCGACCGGAAATCCCCAGCTCGATGGTCGAGCGCGGGATGCGGCAAATATAGCTTTGGTAATAGGCATCCCCGTGGATCACCTCCAGATTATCGCCGCCGCCCATGATGCCAAGCGGCAACATTCCGGCGGCATGGATCAACTCGCGTGGCACATAAACCGGCAAATAGCCGATGACCTTGCGGCCAGGCTCGGCCTCTTTCCACTTGCGCGCAGAGGCGAAACGCAGATCGTCAAAAAGCGCTTGGCACTGAGCGACGATTTCGGATGTTGCTGGATGTGTCATCGGTTCTCCCACTTGGCTGGTCGCTTGGCGATGAAGGCGTTCAAACCCTCGACCGCGTCGCGGGTTTGCATCAATTCGTTGAGGTAAATATCTTCGACCGCTTGCAGCTTTTCCCCCATGCGCGCCACATATCCAAGGCGCGCGGCCTTGAGGGCAAAGCGCAGCGAACTGGCGGATTTGGGCGCAATATGGGTGGTGAAATAAGCAAGTGCCGCGCCTTCGGGATCATCCTCCTTGGCGTCGATCAGGCCAATGTCTTTTGCCTCGGTGCCCGTAACCGAGCGCCCCGAATAAAGCAGATCTTCGGCGGTGGATTGCCCGATACGGTCGGGCATCAAACAGCTTGCGGCAGGTGCAAAAACGCCAAGCATCATCTCGGGTTGACCAAGGTTGGCGTCAGGTGCGGCGAACAGGCGGTGACCGGCCATTGCTACCTCCAACCCGCCGCCAAGGCATTGGCCACGAATGGCCACGAGGATCATCACCGGGCTTTCAAGCATCCGGCGGATAAGCGCGTGCAGAGCGGCCAGCATGGTGGTGCAGCTTTCGGGGAGGTGCTCAGTGACACTGGCACCAAAGCTGAAATGCGGACCTTCGGCGCTGAGCAGAACTGCTTTTATATCAGAGGCTTGTAGGTGATTTGCCAGAGCCTTATCAAGCGCGGCTATCATCTCGGCGTCAATGATATTGGCCTTGGGACGGTTCAAAATCAGTCGCAGCAGCGCGCCATCAGGGGCAAGTTTTATGTCGAGCGGAGCGTTCACTTACGCGCCCCCGGCATCAGGCTGTCGATGTACTCCGGCGTCCATTTCTGCCCCGTTGCCAACTCGCGCCGCAGTGCCACGAAATC
>CAYPUW010000416.1:0-1988 GCA_964413925.1 uncultured Rhodobacter sp.
AAGATTTTGGTCAAACCGAAAGCGCAAAAAACCGATGGTTACCAGATTAGCCAAGGGCTGCTGCTGGACGAAGACAGCCAGTTTCTCGCCAAACCGGAGCTTGAGATATACGCCGATGACGTGGTGTGTTCGCACGGTTCCACCGTCGGGGCGATTGACGAGGATGCGCTGTTTTATCTGGTTTCGCGCGGTGTTCCGCATCGTTTGGCCCAAGATATGCTGGTGCTGGCCTTTTTGTTTGAGGCCCTAGACGAAATAGAAAACCAGGAAATTCGCGACGATATTCGCGCCCGGTTGGAGGCGTGGGTTGAGCGGCATCATTCGTGATGGCTATTTTGCGCGACATCGCTGACACCTACCTGTTTCCGGCCCGCGTTGCGCGTCGAAACAAGGGCAATATCGCTGGTGAGCCGACGTTGCTGGCCTATCTTTTATTGGCGGCACTGGTGTCGCTTTTTACGCGCTTACCGGGCTTGGTTTCGCAGGATTTGGGGGCGGAAGCCGTACGCCGCTTGATTGCTGCGCAGTTTGCGACTTCGATGCTGTTCGGCCCGCTGTTCTTTTATTTCATCGCAATTGTCAGCCGTTTCATCTCCTACCTGCTCGGGGGAAAAGGCACGGGGGGCGAGGCTAGATATGCCCTGTTTTGGCCGCTGCTCGCCTTGCAACCCGTTGTAATCTTGATTGGAATCGTTAGAGGATTGTCGTTGCCGCCGCTCGTACAAACCATGATTTCAGGATTGGGGGCTGTGTTTTTTCTCTATGTCTGGATCACATTCCTGATCGTAATGGAACGCACGCCTTCAGAGGAACCAGCATCGCGACCCTAAATCTAACGCGCAATCGACATAAATTTGTCTCAATTGTCTGGCAAGTCTGCACGACACAGGGCGGGGGCCAAAGACTGTAGGTAAGTGTCGTGCACGCACCAGATTATACCCCTTTGCCGGGTTCAAACCGAGCCTATCCCCAACCCGAGCGCCGCAACAAGCTTGGCGAATATACCCTGACCTATCAGGTGCTGTTTGCTTGGTTCAACATGTCGGCCTCGACTCGGCGTTTGATCACCGAAAAGCCCAGCGAGCTTTATCTGCTGTTTTTGCTGCTTACCACCGATCTGGCGTTCTTCGTGTCATGGAGCCTCAAGGCCGTGGTGGTTCCAAACTCTGCCGGGGTCAGCTTGATCTCGGTTGAAATCGGCACCCTGCTGTTGATCGCGATGGTTGGCAGAACGCTCGGATTATACGTTTTTGCCATGGTCCTTGGCGCACTCTGCCGTCTTTGCGGAGGGCGCGGAACTTGGCGAAATACCCGAATTGCCGTGTTTTGGGGCGCGTTTGTAACTGCGCCGTTTGGCATCATGGCAGCTCTGATTCTGGTCGCGTTCACCAACCTTGAGACCAGCTTCCCGATTTTTGGCGCGGACTGGATATCGATGCCGCCCTATTGGCTCGGCATCTTGCCTTTTGTGTGGTATGTTTCGGTCGCCGTGGCGCGCGCGCAAGGTTTTCGCAAAGTTTCGCCGCTTTTCCTGTCAATGTCGGTTGTTTCGCTTGTGGGCCTGATCGCGGGCATGTATTTTCACGCCAGAGGGATGATCTGAAAGCAGTCGTGAATGTTGCAAACACTTAAGGCACTCGTGCGGATGACGGCGACCCAACCGCGTCGGGCGGCGGCCGTGCTATTGACGCATACGCCACCTTTTGCTCTTTCGCTTGAACTGGCGGTACTGGTCGTGACGTTGGGGGCAATTCTCACATTTTTGCTGACGCCGTTTGGCAGCGTGCCGGGCATGGCCTTTGTTTATGTACTGCTGAGCAACCCGATCCTGCTGGCGTTTGTGCAGATGATCACGCTGTTGGTGACGGTTGTTGTCGTGTTCGCTGCAGGCCGGATTTTTGGCGGAAAAGGCGATCTTAACCAGTCATTGGCCCTCACCGTCTGGCTGCAATTCATCATGTTGCTGCTTCAGGTCGTCCTGACCCCGG
>CAYPUW010000417.1:0-1975 GCA_964413925.1 uncultured Rhodobacter sp.
AAATGCGAATTTCTGATCAGATTTCCGAGAGACTTAACGCGGCGTTTCAGCCAGACAAGCTGGAAGTGGTCGATGACAGCGAGTCCCATCGCGGCCACGGGGGCTGGCGAGAAGGCGGCGAGACCCATTTCAACGTGCTTATTCGCGCCAAGGCTTTCGCCGAGCAAAGCCGCATTCAGCGACATCGCGCTGTGCATGCCGCGCTGACACCGGAGCTGGTGGCGAAAATTCATGCGCTATCGTTGGATATCGGGGTTTAGGCGTAGGGTTGGCTATTCGCCCGCCAGCTTCATGTGGTCGGGATACTCGCCGCCCTGATCTTGCATCAGCCGCGCTTTGCGGTTGCGCAGAATGCCCAGAACACCGGCTTGCGTGGCAGGCTCGTCGGCCTCTTGCATATCCGTGTTGATAGAGGTGATGTTTGACGCGGCGTTGGGCGGAGACATGATCACGTCATGCTCGGTCTTGTCCTCGGGCACGTCGTGGAGTTCGATCTGGCGCGTTGGCGGCACTTCAAAGAACTGCTGTTCGGCGACGATTTTACGACGGAAAACCAGCACTGACTGATAGGCCTCGACCCGGCTTGTCAGCCCGGATTTCTCCTCGCATGGCAGACTTTCGGCCCGAAGATATTCCCAATCTTTGGCCGCCATATCGTTCATGACTTCGGCAATTACGGCTGCAAACAAATCTTCATGACTACGCACACCCTTAAAGGATTTGGTCTTTTTGGGTGCTGCGACGCATTTATATTCGTAAAGGGCCATATTACGGCAGTTCCCCATCTATCGCCCCCACGATTGAAATTCTCCACTTACCTCTAAGTACAGGATAAATTGTACAGAAATGTAACACCCATATTTGGAAACAATACAGGTTCATTGTTTTGACTATCGGGTCAAAACTTGGGGATACTGATAAATGATCCACAAAATATTGTGGATAAGAAACCATAAGGGGATATCAAATACATGTCAACAACCATAGGTTTAATGAAAGGATGATCATTAGCGGTGTCTATCAGATAGGCTTAACTATTTCTAAGGGGTTTTCTGCCGCCAAAATGCGTTTCGCGTGAAAAAATGCGTCTGCAAATCAGACTGATTCTCTCGCGCGGACCAGCGTTAACAAAATCTTAGCTGCCGAGCTTTTTGGCCACCAGATCATTCACAGCCTTGGGATTGGCCTTGCCGCCGGTCGCCTTCATCACTTGTCCCACAAACCAGCCCGCCAGTTTGGGATTGGCCTTGGCCTTTTCCACCTGCGCTGGATTGCCGGTAATGATCTTGTCGAGAACGGTTTCAATCGCGCCCAGATCAGTGACCTGTTTCATGCCGCGACTTTCAACAAGTTCTGCCGGATCACCGCCTTCGGCATAAACGATTTCAAACAGCTCTTTGGCGATTTTGCCCGAGATGTCGCCCTTGGCAATCAGGTCAAGAATTCCGCCAAGCTGATCCGCGCTGACAGGGCTGTCGGCAATCGCGCGGTCATCTTTATGCAGGCGACCGAACAGCTCGTTTATCACCCAGTTCGCGGCCTGTTTGCCGTCACGCCCCTTGGCCACATCCTCGAAAAACGCGGCATTGGCATGTTCCGCCGTCAGCACGCCCGCATCATATTCGGTCATGCCGTAATCGGCCACGAACCGCGCCTTTTTGGCGTCGGGAAGCTCGGGCAGCCCCGCCTTAATCTCGTCAACCCAATCCTGCTTGATATTCAGGGGCAACAAGTCGGGGCAGGGGAAATAGCGATAATCATGCGCCTCTTCTTTGGAGCGCATGGAGCGGGTTTCGTTCTTGTCAGGATCATAAAGACGGGTCTCCTGACTGATGGTGCCGCCATCCTCCAGAATGGCGATTTGGCGGCGCGCCTCGACATCAATCGCCGCCTGAATGAAGCGGGTCGAGTTCATGTTTTTAAGCTCGCACCTTGTGCCAAGCAGGCTGAAATCATCAGCCACGCGGAATTTTTC
>CAYPUW010000418.1:0-1959 GCA_964413925.1 uncultured Rhodobacter sp.
ACACCGGGCGGATTACCATGCGCCGCAAAGGCGGGGGGGCCAAGCGCCTGTACCGTATTGTGGATTTCAAGCGCACCAAACTGGACATGCCGGCCACGGTTGAGCGGATCGAGTATGACCCCAACCGCACCGCGTTCATCGCGCTGATCAAATACGAGGATGGTACCCAGAATTACATTCTGGCACCACAACGTCTGGGCATTGGCGACAAAGTCGTAGCGTCGGCCAAGGTTGATGTGAAACCCGGCAATGCCATGCCTTTCTCGGGCATGCCAATCGGTACAATCGTTCACAACATCGAACTGAAGCCGGGCAAAGGTGGGCAGATCGCCCGCGCTGCCGGAACCTATGCGCAGTTTGTTGGTCGTGATGGCAATTACGCGCAGGTGCGTCTGTCCTCGGGCGAGCTTCGCCTCGTGCGTCAGGAATGTATGGCCACCGTCGGTGCCGTCTCTAATCCCGACAACAGCAACCAGAACTTCGGTAAAGCTGGCCGCAACCGTCACAAGGGCATTCGCCCCTCTGTTCGCGGTGTGGTCATGAACCCGGTCGATCACCCACATGGTGGCGGCGAGGGTCGCACCTCCGGCGGTCGTCACCCGGTTACCCCTTGGGGCAAGCCGACAAAAGGTGCGCGGACCCGCAAGAAGAACAAACAATCAAGCAAGTACATCCTGCGTTCGCGCCACGCGAAGAAGAAGGGTCGTTAATATATGTCACGTTCTAACTGGAAAGGCCCATTCGTTGATGCGCATGTCCTCAAAAAAGCTGAGGCAAGCCGGGAATCGGGTCGTAAAGAAGTCATCAAGATTTGGTCGCGCCGATCAACAATCCTGCCGCAATTCGTGGGTTTGACATTCGGCGTCTACAACGGTCGCAAGCACATCCCCGTGCTGATCTCAGAAGATATGATTGGTCAGAAATTCGGCGAATACTCTCCGACCCGTACTTATTACGGTCATGCAGCCGACAAAAAAGCGAAACGGAAATAAGTCATGGGCAAAGCGAAATCACCTCGCCGCGTGGCGGATAATGAAGCGATGGCTGTCAGCCGCATGTTGCGCACCAGCCCGCAAAAGCTGAACCTTGTCGCGCAAATGATCCGCGGCAAGAAAGTCGAGGCGGCCTTGACCGCGCTGACTTTCAGCAAAAAGCGCATATCCGAAGACGTGCTGAAAACACTTCAGTCCGCCATCGCCAATGCGGAAAACAATCACGGTCTTGATGTGGACGATCTGATCGTTGTCGAGGCTTGGGTTGGCAAGAACCTGGTCCTGAAACGTGGTCGTCCGCGTGCTCGTGGCCGGTTCGGCAAGATCCTGAAGCCGTTCTCTCAGGTCACAATCAAAGTGCGCCAAGTTGAAGAGGAGCAAGCGTAATGGGTCAGAAAATCAATCCAATCGGCTTTCGCCTTCAGGTCAACCGCACATGGGACAGCCGCTGGTATGCCAATAGCAAAGATTTCGGTAATCTGCTGCTCGAAGACATCAAGATGCGCGATTTCATCAAGAAAGAGTGTGTTCAGTCCGGCATCTCCCGCGTCATCATCGAGCGCCCGCACAAGAAATGCCGGGTGACAATCCACGCGGCACGTCCGGGTGTGATCATCGGCAAAAAAGGCGTCGATATCGAGGTTCTGCGCAAGAAACTGGCCAAGTTGACCGACAGCGAACTGCATCTCAACATCGTCGAGGTGCGCAAGCCCGAGCTTGACGCGCAACTGGTTGCCGAAAGCGTGGCCCAACAGCTGGAGCGTCGGGTTTCCTTCCGTCGTGCCATGAAACGCGCGGTGCAAAACGCCATGCGCATGGGCGCTTTGGGTATTCGGATCAACGTGGCTGGCCGTCTTGGCGGCGCTGAAATCGCCCGCACAGAATGGTATCGCGAGGGCCGTGTGCCGCTGCATACGCTGCGCGCCGACATCGATTACGCCACCTGCGAAGCCCTGACGGCTTACGG
>CAYPUW010000419.1:0-1959 GCA_964413925.1 uncultured Rhodobacter sp.
GTCGGGATCAATATGGTGCAGGGTACGGTCATGCTGTGCGACAGTCCAAGGCTAAGTTTCAAATATGTTGTTCGTGATCTAGGGTGCTCTATTGATCATGGCGAAATTTGTCAATAAATTCACCCAAAGTTCTACCCAAACCGATACTTCGCCCCAGCCTTGGCGATCCGGTCCTCGACCGCGATAGAATGGTCCTTAACCAACAGAGCCAAGGTCTCGGCATGCCTCTCGAGGAATTCATCAAACCCGTCGCCAGCAACACCTGAAATCGCCGCACGGGTAATGAGCAGCCCGGCCAACTGCGCGTCCAGTTCTCGCATTTTCGCCTCTCGATTAGCTTGAATTATGGTCGAGGGCTGGACCCCCGAGCGATATTTAGCAAGATTGTTGCCAATCACATCGTCAAATTGTCGCCAGAGATCGTGTACAGGCCAGCGGGCGCGGTTGGAGTCCGCGATAGGGGTGCAGTAGCGCATACGCGCCAGCGAGTCGATGAATGCGTCTCCGATGGTGTCGCGAACATCTTGCCAACTGCGCATTTCAAAACGGTTGCGCAACTGCTTTGATCCAAGACGCAATTCAAACCGCCAGACTAGACTGGTATCGGGATCTGTGAGGTCGAGCGGCGGTTTTCCAACCGCAGCGAGCGCGGCATTCCAAATCGCTAACCAGCCCATCTTATTCTTCTGGATGATCTGGATGCGCTTGTCATATATTGCAAGTTGGCGGTTAGCGATGGCACCGGCGCGCAGGCCGGTAACGCGGGAACCAACGGATTCTGTCTCTGTCTCTGTTTGGTCGCCGTCAGTGCGCTCTTTGGTCTTTGTTCCGGGCGGGACAATAAGATTGTCGCGGGTGGGTTCAAACCAAGGGGCGAGGAAATCGACGGCAAAGTCCGCGCGCCCTACGCGCAACTGGGTTTCAACGTATTTGATCCCGAACGCGTCCATGCAATCTCGGAAATGTTGCTCTGCCCCGTCAAGACCACCTGCGGCAAGGCCGAAAGCGCGAAAATCGACGGTAATATTGGGATTATTGGCTATGCGGTCTTGCGGGTCTTGGAAGAGCCAGATTGCGCCATGATCGCCGGTATGGGCGGTGAAACCACGCCCGCCCTTGTTGGTCACGTTTAAGGAGATGGGGCCAAAGTCCACCACGCAATCGCCATGTGTTTTTTTTGCATGTTCCTTTGCCGATGCAAGTTCATTTCGAAATGCCGGTGGAATTTCGGCTTGAACGGTGAATTTCAACCCATCGAAACCTGAATGAAGTATTTCTGCGTCCATTTACTCTGTCCTTCGCTTTTGTATTCGTGGAGGGGGGTGTTACAAGACCCCCCTTAATTTCGATATCTTTGATCGATTTTATTTCCAGTGTTTAACCGGGCGGTGAGCGCCCGGATATTGTGCCTCCGGCGGGGCAGCTTTTGTTTTGGGGCCGGAATTGGTTGGTGTTTAGGACGCGGCCTGTTGTGTGTTGGCCTGACGCGCGATCCAGACTTCGGCCCGTTCCGCGCATTTCGCGACATTCAACAAATCGGAGACGTGAAATCCAGTCGTTGATTTCCAGTCGTTTTCGCCGTTTTTGTAGGACCGCGAGAGATCGACGGAAAAGAAGCCGTCATTGTCCCAAATCGTTGCGGTGATGAGGCCAATTCTTACTTTGTGGGCCGGTTTATTTGACATTTTCATCCTCTTTCATGGAAGTGGCCTGAACAGGCCGGGTTAATTGATTGATTGGCGGACGTGAGGCGATCAGGCCCCACGCCCTTATCAGAGCCATCCGGCCCCAAAATCCCGATTGGTGCTGCCAACCCCGCACGGGCAAAACTGTTAGTGTTCTGAAGTGTGATGACGGCGGCGGCTTTCGGACCAACTCATGAGGTCGCGTCCGCGACCACCTCTAGAAGAGATGTAATACCGTCTGCTTGTTTTGGTTATACCTTCGATTTCACGGGTG
>CAYPUW010000420.1:0-1955 GCA_964413925.1 uncultured Rhodobacter sp.
AGAGTTTTTCAAGCAAAAGCGCGACTAAAGACTGATAGGCTGCAAAACCTCAGGCTCGATCACATCAACGCCGGGCAGGGCGGCTTGCAGTTTTTCCGCCGACTGCTCCAACAACGGAAACGTACGGTAATGGCAGGGAATAACGGTTTTAAAGTTGAAAAACTTGTCCGCCGCATAGGCCGTGCGGCCCATATCCATGGTGAAATGCCCGCCCGCCGACAATATCCCCACCTCGGGATGATGCAGGTCCTCAAAAATCGCCATATCGGCCATCACATCAGTGTCGCCCGAGAAATAAATGCAACGCCCCCCATGCTCGATCATGAACCCAGCCTCGCTACCCGCATAGATCGGCCCATTGGCCCCCTCCAGCGATGAGGAATGTTCCGCCCGCACCAAAGTCACATTCACATCCCCCAGCGCGACCGTGCCACCCTTGTTAAAGCCAATAACCGAAATATTTTCGCTGGTCTCCCACCAGTTCATCAAATCGTAAATTCCGACCGCAGGAATGCCCAACTCACGCGCGAGGCCAACCGTGTCGGCAGAATGATCTCCATGGCCATGAGACACCAAAATATGCGTCGCCCCGGCAATCGCTTCGCCTCGCCGATCCTGAGGAAACATCGGATTTCCGGTCAGCCACGGGTCAACCAGCAACACCTGATCACCGATTTCAATGCGAAAACTCGAATGCCCCAACCAAATGATTTTCATGCTCTCACCCTCCTATTTTGTTTGCCATTCTGCATGGTGAAAATATCCTCGCCGAAGGCTTGAAAGTCTCTGCTCTTCAGCGGGCGTGTCAATAATTAAAACGGCGCGCTATCGGTTTGCGGCGCTTGCACGCGACTGCCCACAGGGTTAAACGGTCTCGGCAAGATTTAAAGGAATGAGCGATGTCGATTGACAAAGACACGGCGCGTCGGGTGGCGCATCTGGCCCGCATAGAGGTGCCAGAGGCCGAACTGGAAACTCTGGCTGGTGAATTAAGCAATATTCTCGGCTTCATGGAGCAGCTCAACGAGGTTGATGTAGAGGGCGTCACGCCGATGACCTCCGTCACCCCGATGGAGCTGAAACGCCGCGCCGATGTTGTGACCGATGGCGGCTACGCCGATAAAATCCTGTCAAACGCACCGGACTCCCGCGAGGGATTTTTCGCGGTCCCCAAGGTGGTAGAGTAACATGGCCGAGCTGAGCAAACTGACAATCGCGGCGGCGCGTGACAAAATGCGCGCAGGTGACGTGACCTCGCTTGAGGTGACGCAAGACTGCATTGATGCAATTGAAACAGCCGATGTTTTGAACGCTTATAGCACCAAGACATTTGATGCCGCGCGCGCGCAGGCCCGCGCAGCTGATACCCGTATTGCCAAGGGCGACGCGCCGGATTTATGTGGTATCCCTCTGGGAATTAAGGATTTATTCTGCACCAAAGGTGTAGCCTCCCAAGCCGCCTCCAACATTCTGGACGGGTTCAAACCGGAATACGAAAGCACCATCACAAACGGTTTGTGGGAGCGCGGAGCGGTTATGCTCGGCAAAATGAACATGGACGAATTTGCCATGGGTTCCTCCAACGAAACCTCCGCCTATGGCCCCGTGGTCAGCCCGTGGCGTCGCGCAGGATCGACCAAAGAGCTGACCCCCGGCGGCTCTTCCGGCGGCTCGGCGGCATCTGTTGCCGCCGATTTGGCGCTGGGCGCACTTGGCACCGACACTGGCGGCTCGATCCGTCAACCGGCAGCATTTACTGGCATCGTCGGCATCAAACCGACCTATGGCCGCTGCTCGCGCTGGGGCATGGTGGCGTTCGCGTCCTCGCTTGATCAAGCCGGGCCGAGGACCAAAATCGGGCGTGACGCTGCGATCTTGCTAGAGGCCATGTTCGGCCACTACCCCAAGAGAAGACCCACGGACTACTGGGCCGGTGCGACCGCCCCCCCCCCTCC
>CAYPUW010000421.1:0-1950 GCA_964413925.1 uncultured Rhodobacter sp.
GCGCTGGCGGGGGGCGCGCTTATTTGGTTGGCGATGCGGCCCAAAATATCTGCCGAGAGCGTTTAACGTCTTACCAGACATTGCGCAGCGTGCGCCATAACAGGCCGGATTTCTTGCCAAACTCGCTTTGGTCAAGCCAACCGACTGCCAGCGTTTCGGGTGCGTGCATCGCTTGTTGAAGTTGGTTTTTGGCCTGCCATCCTGCGCGCAGTGCGGCGCGCGCGTCCGGCGACACGATTTTTCGCGCTGACCTAGCCATCGCCAAGCGCGCCAGCCCCTCTTTGGCCATGGCCCTGACCCCTACAGCCGAACCGTCATAAAGTGGCGCTCGGCCACTTGATATCAGCTTGGGCGCTGCCGCCAATATCGCTGCAACTCCGCCAGCAAACGCCGCACCGCGAACGGTTTTTTCGGCCTTGGCCTCCGCCCCCAACGCCAGCGCAGCAAGCCAAGTCAGATTGCCGCTGGTCTGGTCAATATAGGCGTCAAACGCGGCCTGATCTTTGTGGGGGGATTTGTAAATATCAAATTGGCGCGCGTTGATCATCCCCTCCAGCACGTCAAGCGGCAGGTCACATTCGGCCACCAAATCGGCCAAGGGCGCGGCCACTTCATGGGCGCGCGGGGGGGTGCCATTTCTGATCGCCTCCACCACATCCAGCCACCATTGCAGGCGCATTTCGGCCAGCATCGGCTCGCTCGTCACCCAAGCGACACGCGCGATTTCAAGGTTGAAAGCATAGAGCACCATCAAGCGGCCGCGCAGGTGCGGCGGCGCGGTCATGGCCGACATGAAACGGTCGGCATCCCCGCGTTGAACGAGGGTGGCGCAGGCGTTAACGCTCATGATTTCGTCGCTTGCCCGTCGCGGATCAGCTTCCATGTGATGGCGTCCAGCAGCGCCTGGAAAGAGGCGTCAACGATATTGGCGCTGACCCCGACCGTGGACCAGCGCCGCCCCTGCCCGTCCTCGCTGTCGATGATAACGCGGGTCACCGCCTCGGTGCCGCCATTGGTGATGCGGACGCGAAAATCCACCAGTTTCATATCGTCAATGCAGGCCTGATAGGGGCCGAGATCCTTGGCCAGCGCCGTGGCCAGCGCGTTGACGGGACCGGAGTCGCGACCCATATCATCAAGGCTCTCGCTTACGGACAATTTCTTTTGACCGCCAATTTTCACCACCACCACGGCCTCGGAAACCGTGACCATCTCGTTATATTTATTCTTGCGCCGCTCGACCGTGACGCGGTAGCGCTTGACCTCGAAAAACTCGGGCAACTGGCCCAGTTCGCGCCGCGCAATCAGCTCAAACGACGCCTGCGCGCTGTCATAAGCAAAGCCCCGATCCTCGCGCGATTTCACCTCGTCAAGGATCGCGGTGAGGCGCGGGTCGACCTTTTTGACCTCAAGCCCCGCCTCTGCCAAGCGTTTGCGAAGATTGGATAATCCGGCCTGATTTGACATGGGGATAACGCGCGAATTGCCAACGCGCGAAGGCTCGATATGCTCGTAAGTGCTGGGATCTTTGGCGATCGCAGAGGCATGCAGCCCGGCCTTATGGGTGAAGGCCGAGGCCCCCACATAGGGCTGCGCGCGCGCAGGCAAACGGTTGAGAATGTCGTCAAGCAGGCGCGAAATTTTGGTGAGCGAGGCCAATCCATCGCCGTTAACGCCAATTTCATACCTTGAGGCGTAGGGTTCTTTCAACAACAAGGTCGGGATCAGACTGATGAGGTTGGCGTTGCCGCAGCGCTCGCCCAGACCGTTAAGCGTGCCTTGGATTTGCCTCGCCCCCGCTCGCACCGCCGCGAGCGAATTGGCGACCGCGTGGCCGGTATCGTCATGGGTGTGAATGCCAAGATTCTCGCCAGCAATGCCGCTGTTGATCACGGCAGCAGTGATACGCTCGATCTCGGGCGGAAGTGTGCCGCCATTGGTGTCGCATAA
>CAYPUW010000422.1:0-1925 GCA_964413925.1 uncultured Rhodobacter sp.
CGATGAGCGAAAAACAACAAAGGGCCGGAGTTAGTCCCGACCCTGCATCGCTTTTTTTATATTGGCCACCGCCTTGGTAACAGCGGCGTCTATAGACAGTTTTGTGGTGTCTAGCAAGAGCGCATCGTCGGCGGGGCGCATTGGCGCGGTTGCACGATTTTGGTCACGCGCATCGCGCGCACTCACATCTGCCAAGACCGCCTCAAATGTGGTGCTGGCCCCTTGGGCGCAAAGCTCGCCAAACCGGCGCTCGGCGCGAATTTCAGGGGTGGCGGTGACGAATAATTTCACCTCGGCCTTGGGGCAAACCACCGTGCCAATATCGCGCCCGTCCAGAACTGCACCGCCCACGCGACGGGCAAATTGGCGTTGAAACGCCAGCAGGGCTGCGCGCACATCCGGGTTGGTTGCCACCTTTGAAGCGGCCTCGGCAGCAGCGGCCGATCGAAGATCATCGCGGTGCAAATCCGCAATATCGAGGTTTTGCGCGATGCTCACAGCGTCACCCAATTGGCGCGCCTTTACCCCGACCGCACGATAAAGCAGGCCGGTATCCAGATGCTCAAAGCCGAAATAGCGCGCAACCGCCTTGGCAATCGTGCCTTTGCCCGCCGCCGCAGGCCCGTCGATTGCGACGGTAAAGGGTCCGTTAATCACCGTGCAAAACCCCTTATCCGGTCTCGCCATCAGGGGCTGGGCTGGGCTGTTTTTTGTTAACAAAACGCAAGATCATCAACGCCACCAAAATGGTGATCATCGCATCGACAAAGGTGAATTTGAGGATGGTCCAGCGGCTTGCGCTCTCGATCAGGTGATCCGGCACAGACCCTAAATCCATGCTCATCACCTTATAAAGTGTGGCGTTTTCAAGATAGTCAAACACCGTATAGGCCACGGTAATCAGGGCGCTGCCAACCTGCAAAATCCGCCCGCGTTTGGCCAGCAAGGTCCACATGGCAATGCCGATAACCAGCGCGAACATGGCGGGAAAAAACGTATCAAGCCACATCACCGGCCCGATATAAAACGCCACCCCGTCAGCGCCCAGCGAGGTGATATAGCTGCGCGCCTCCTGCGCCGAATAGCCACCCATCCGAAGGTCAAACGGCCAGCCCCCGACCGAGGACAGGCCGACCAGCCTTGGACCATAGACCAAAATCATCGTCCCATAAACCAGCGTGGTTGCGATAACTAGCAACCAGTAAAGTTTCTGTCGCGTGCTCATGTCCCTCTCCATGTTTTTGCGCAGTGTATACCAAAACAGTATACACCAAAAACGCGGGCCAAACCCAACACCTTATTTCAACATGTTACTGATTATCACGACAAATATTGGCCCCAAGCGCCCCCATCAGGCCCTCAAACGTCGGAAAAGAGGTGGCAACGGGGCTGCCATCATCAATCGAAACCGGCTTTTTCGCCGCCATTCCGAGGCATAAAAACGCCATGGCGATGCGGTGATCAAGATGGGTTTTGCACGTGCCCCCCCCCGGCACGCCGCGCGCGCCCATGCCATGAACCACCAGCATATCTGGGCCTTCTTCAACGCGCATACCGCACGCCTCAAGCCCGCGCGCCATCGCGTCAATCCGGTCGCTTTCCTTCACGCGCAGCTCGGCGATGCCCCGCATTGTGGTCTTGCCCTCGGCAAAAGCGGCGACCACCGCGAGGATCGGATATTCGTCAATCATCGAAGCGGCGCGCTCTGGCGGAACCTCAATACCTTTAAGGGTCGAGAACCGTGCGCGAAGATCGGCCACAGGCTCGCCGCCTTCAAGGCGCTCATTCTCGAACATTAGGTCGGCGCCCATGTCCTGCAACGTGTAAAACAGCCCGGCGCGGGTGGGATTAAGGCCGATATTTGGCACCAAAACATCCGAGCCTTCAACAATCAGCGCCGCCGCAACCGGAAACGCCGCCGAACT
>CAYPUW010000423.1:0-1913 GCA_964413925.1 uncultured Rhodobacter sp.
ACCCTCTGCACGCGCGCCGGACACCAAAGGTGCGATTTTGATGGGGGTGGCTGCGGTTGGTTGGGGATATTACTCCCTTTACGGGCGGAAAATCCGCAAGCCACTGCAAGCTACAGCCGGGAATTTTCTGCTGGCGTTCCCGCTTGCATTGCTGGTTGGACTGACGTTTGGCGATGCGCGAAGTCCGGCTTTGACCGGCATTGCACTGGCAATAATTTCAGGCGCGATCACCTCGGGTCTTGGATATGCGCTGTGGTATCGGGTGCTGCCCAAACTCGATGCAACATTGGCGGCAGTGGCGCAACTGACCGTGCCGATGATTGCGTTGGCGGGCGGCGTGTTGTTCCTGAACGAAGCATTGACGTTGCAATTCACAATTGCCTCCGCGCTCATTCTTGGTGGTATTGGGCTGTCGATGATAAGATAAGCTGTCGGAGGTTCACCCCAACAACGCGTTTATCAAGATTCTAGGCAATTTTAACCAACGTGGTCGGTATTCAAACCGAGTGAGCAACATGCCGATTTTATCCTGCCGTTTGTTGGTAATAAACCACGGTGGGCGAGGCATAAGACTGGTGCCGCCGCTTAGAAGGTTGCGCGGGAACGGGCGGAACGATTGCGTAACGATCGTGCGCTCGGGACGATCAAACATAAACGAATTATGCACAAACCCAATGCCGCTTTGCACGTCGTCAAGCGTATGTCCGGGGAACGCTCCCCACGGGCATTGGGCCAGCAAAAACCCAACTCCGGTCCATGAATTGATCGCGATTGTGCCGTAATGCAGCTCGCCAATCAGGGTTTCAAATGTCTGCTTTCCAATTTGGCGAATTGTTTTGGGGTGGATCAGAATGTTGGCACCCAGCGTTCCATGGAGGTTCGTATTGGCATAATCAATCGCTTGTTTCAGGTAAGTTTTGGCGTCGGGAGCCGCGATTTCAAATGTGCCCATCGCGGGGGCAAATACTTCACTGGTCTGAAACCAGTTATCCGCCTTGCTGTTGAGAGGGGCAACCAACAGATCGGGCGCGTGGTCTCTCTCAAACGTTAATACGTTGCCGCCGTGACGTTCAAATTCGGCCATGCGCTGGACCGCGCCGGGGTAATAAAGCTGGCGCGGATGGCTGGATTTGATCACAGATTGAAGGCTTTCAAGCAACTTCGCGCCCTTGCTCCAACCTTTAGGCAGGATCAGCATTTGGCAGGCGATGCAGTTAAAGCCGGAATTATGCAGCTTTTGGGTCGCGATATGTTCGGCTTGATAGCGCAAATCGGCGGTACTCCAAGGCCCCGGCACCACAATTGTTGGGCAGACCGCGCCAAGCTCTGATGTTATACGCTTGGTATTTACGGGCGTGCCGGATTTTTTGTTTCGCGTGGCCTCGTCACCGGTTCCCCAGACGATTGCATCATGCGAAGCCCCAGCCCCGGTGATATGAATCTCGTCAATGTCAGGGTGATTGCACAAATATCCGCCTATAGCCGTGCCGCCTTTGACTATTCTTAATGCGTTGCGGTCGATTAGCGGCTTCAGGGCGACGTTCAAAAACTCGGTCAGATAATCGTTAACCGGGTTCATTTTGAGAATAACGACTTGATGCTCCAAAAACAGTTTTTGGAAACAATCAAGCGGGGCGATGGAGGCAATATTGCCCGCCCCCAACACCAGCGCGACTTTCCCTTTGCGATCCTTTTTTGGCAGGTCGTAGGCTCGGGCGGTGTTGGCGGCTAGATTGTCTTTGCCCACATCTTTTTCCATCCAAACTTCGGCTTTGATCCCGGATAAAAGCAGTCGTTCCCAAATGGTATGTGGCGTAACTTTTACCGCAAGCTGGCCCGTCGCCGTGGGGCGCGTCGGTAGATGGTCGAGGAATTTTTTCCCCTCCATTTGCGATAAAGTTGTTAACAGAACG
>CAYPUW010000424.1:0-1907 GCA_964413925.1 uncultured Rhodobacter sp.
GCCCAAGCCCCTGCGCTTGCACCATTCGTCGCGCCGACCCCCTTACCCCCCTGAATAAGAGGACGTATCCACGCCCCATCTATGAAAACTGGCTGGCTGATTTTTTCAATGAGCGACATTATTTGAACGTATACTCCGCTTGTTATAGTTAGGATGATTGAGGTCATGAGCCGGGTTCATATAGAACTCTTACGCTCGGTTGGAATTGATCTCAGTCAAGGAACTTATCAGTGGGATGGCAAGGCGTGGCCTTTCTCAAATATGGCCGTTCAGAGCCTATGAGCGAAGCCAGACGAAACAGCGACTGCTGGCACAGTATCAGCCGAAACAAACGACTGAACCGTGCTTGGGTTTCCCGGAGGCCATTTACTTCGTTTTATGCGACCATATCCAAGTCTTCTTTCTGCGCATAGTGGTATTCTTCGGCCTCAGCGGGCGGGATGTTTCCAATGGGCCAAGCAGGCGACGGTTATTGAACCAGTCGACTCATTTCAGGGTTTCCCATTCGACCACCTGCATGGTGCGCCAGAACTTGCGCCGGAGAATGACCCCACCGCCCCTGCTAACTCCCTGCCGACCTTGACAGCACAGGACCCAAAGACCATGAATTCACCATGCCTTGGGTGCAGTCTGTCAAAAACTGTCAAAAACCAGTTCATCCCAACCAACGGAACGCCATCATGATAAACCCTTCCTTTATGTTCGCGCATGCCATCACACGCAAGCCTTCCAAAAGCGTCATTGCAGGACTGCGCGCTGAGGATACCGGCACACCGGATTTTGCGCAGATGGAAGCGGATCACGCCAATTATGTCGCCACTTTGCGCGAAACCGGGGCAGAGGTGATCGAGCTTCCCGCACTGGAAGAGTTCCCCGATTCCGTGTTCGTCGAGGATGATGCGCTCTGCCTCAAAGATATCGCGATTTTGCTGCGACCCGGCGCGCCTTCTCGCATGGGCGAGGTCGCACAAATGGCCAGCACTATTCGCGCCCAATATGAAAATATGTTCGAGATCAAAGGCCCCGGCTTTATCGAGGGCGGCGATATCCTGACAACAGCGCGCGAGATCCTTATTGGCAAATCTGCGCGTACAGATGCCACAGGCGTAGCCGAGTTGCGCGAGATCGTGACCAAGTTTGGCTACACGCTGCGCGAGGTGCAAACACCCTCCGATGTGCTGCATTTCAAAACCGATTGTTCGCTGCTGGATGACGAAACGATCCTTGCCACGAAACGTCTGGATGTCTCGGGCTGTTTTGAAGGCTACCGGGTTTTACATACTGCCGATGGGGAAGAAGCCGCCGCCAATGCGATCCGCTTTAACCAGTTTGTGATCATGGCCGCAGGCTTTCCCAACACTTGTGAAATATTGCGCAGCAATGGCTATGAGGTTCGCGAAATCAACAATACCGAATGTGCCAAAATTGATGGCGGCATGTCCTGCCTATCGCTTAGATTTTAAGGTTGCAGTCTTCGCATGCCGCCATCACGGGGATCAGTATGCTCAGGATAAATAACCGGCTCACATGGCGCACCACAAAGGCGGGATTAGGCCCGATGCCGCACCCGTGACAAACAGTGATCGAGGTAGTCAATTTAGCGTTTCAGTATGCGAGATACTCGCGCCTGCCGCAAAAGTCGGCTTGGGTCATGTCCTTTGAACTGGGAGCGACAGCCTACGTTACCCATTTGGTCTTGAGCAATGCCCGAAAGCTGGAAATGGCCTGATTGGGTGGCATATCATGACGGTGTCGACGCGCCGCGATTATCGAAGAGAAAAGGATATGCCACATGAAAGACGATACGATTTTAGAGTTCACCGATCCAGCTGGAATTTCGCCAGCTTCCACTCGGTGTCTGAATTATGGTAGCCATCTTAAAAGTGCACCTCGCAGAATCGGTGCAA
>CAYPUW010000425.1:0-1904 GCA_964413925.1 uncultured Rhodobacter sp.
AACCATAGCCACAATCGCCCACGAGGCCGACAAACCCGGTGACAGACGCTCAACCATCAGCGCCCAAACCAGCACCGTAACCGGAATGAGATAATAAACCCCGGCAAGCAGGACAGGCATGGTATCAGGAATGGTGACGAGGGCCGCATTGGGATCGTCAACTTCGATATCTGGATTGCGCGCGGCAACCCAGAGCAGCGACACATAAACAACCATAAGCAGAAACATCGCAACATAAAGCGTGTAGCCGCCAAAGATTACCTTCATCGCCATCACACCGTAAAAGACCGCGCCACTTAGAATGATAATGGCGCCAACACTCATCGCCATGCCCAACAGCCGCTGGAGGCGGGTCGAATTACGGATTTTTTCAAGCACCGGCATATCGCCTTTCATCGCCTCCAGATGGACGATGTAAAACAGCCCGATATACGAGATTACTGCGGGCAGGAACGCCGCCTTGATCACTTCAAAATAGGATATGCCCACCAGTTCCGTCATCAAAAACGCCGCCGCCCCCATCACCGGCGGCATCAACTGGCCGTTGATTGATGACGAGACCTCGATCGCCGCCGCCTTTTCCGGGGTGAAGCCGCTGCGTTTCATCAAGGGGATGGTGAACGTGCCGGTGGTCACCACATTGGCAATCGCCGACCCCGAGACCAGCCCGGTAAGCGCCGACGACACCACCGCCGCCTTGCCCGGCCCGCCCCGTAAATGCCCAAGCAGCGAAAACGACAGCTTGATAAAGAAATTCCCTGCGCCGGCTTTTTCCAGCAAACCGCCAAACAGCACAAACAAGAATACGAAACTGTTGGACACGCCCAGAGGCAAGCCAAACACGCCCTCGGTGGTCATCCAGAAATGATCGGTGAAGCGGCTGATGGAAATGCCGCGATGCGAGATCATTTCGGGCATATATGGCCCATAAAATGCGTAGATCAGAAACACGATAGCGACGATGACCAGTGACATTCCCAACACCCGCCGCGTCACCTCTAGCAAGGCAATGACCCCGACAACCGCCACGATGATCTCGATATCCGTACGCACGCCGCCCGAGCGACTGGAAACATCCGCATAAAATATGAGAATATAAAGCGACGTCATGGTGGCGATGCCGCCAAGGACCCAGTCATATAACGGCACCTTGTCATTGGCGGCCGAAGAATATGCGGGAAAGCTCAGAAACCCCAGAAAAAGAGCGAACGCAAGGTGGATCGACCGTTGCTGGGTATCGTCAAGAATAGCAAAGTTTAAAATAAAAGGCAGGGGTGACGCGATATAGAGCTGATAGAGCGACCACGTCAGCGCCACGGCGAAAAGGATCTTGGCTGTGAACCCACCGGGTTTTCGCGCGCCAACATCAATAGACGTCACCAGAGCGTCTAATTCTGTCGCGTTAAGCGTCACCGCCTTAGAGTTTTCGGATGCCGTGTGTTTCGCCTGGTCCGTGTTGCTCACGTCCATCTCCCCAAATTTCGGAATTTAGTTTTAGCCTGCCTGTCCGGCAGACAAAGCCCGCCCGTTAAGACAACAGGCCTGCAAGAAAGCAGCGCGAGGGCTGGCGCGCGTGCCAGCCCTCGTTCCAGTGTCAGCAGATCACTTGATCAAGCCAACTTCCTTATAGTAACGCAAAGCTGCGGGGTGATAGGGCACCGAGCGGCCCGCGCTCATCGAGCCTTCACGGGTGGCACCCGTATAGATCGACGATTGTTTTTTCAAATTTTCAAAGTTGTTAAAGTCTGCTTTTACCAGATTTTAGATCACCTCGTCATCTGCATGGTCGTTTGCCAGTATGGTGTCTGGCAGCGCCCATTGATTGGATTAGCGACAGTGATGGATAGAGAGGGCATCTAGTGATAGATCGATGTGATCGGTTGAGTAAGATAAGTATTAACAGT
>CAYPUW010000426.1:0-1903 GCA_964413925.1 uncultured Rhodobacter sp.
GTGACCAGCAGGCCATAGGCCAGCGACAGGCCGACAATGCCGCCGCCTACTACGATGGTCGCCATGGCTTAGCCTTTTCCGGCAAGGGTGCTGTCCGGCCCCACTGGTTCAAGCGCCAATAGCCTCCCTTGCCTCAAGTGCCTCTTCCAGCCAGCCAAGCCGCATGTGCGGCACCGATCCCATCAGCGATTTTGTGTAGGGATGTTGCGGGTTCTCCAACACCGAGAGGGTATCATTGTCTTCGACAATCCGACCGTTCAGCATGACGGTCGTCTTGTCCGCCAATGTCGCGACCGTGGAAATGTCATGGCTGATGAACAGGAAGGTCAGACCCAGTGATCTGCGCAATTCGTCGATCAGCGATATGATGGAATTCCTGCCGGAATTGTTCCATCTGGGTTTATGAGCTTCATGGTGTTCTCCCTATCTTCAGTTCAATGCCAAATCAGATTTGGCACGGTTGTCCGGATTGCCCGGTATTCAGATCGCAAATTCTCACAAGTGCACCGCCAATCGGTACGCTTCCAGCAAAGCTGCATGGATGGAACGCGAGGTGACCGCGTCGCCAAGGCGGTGCAGCGTATAGCCTTGTGTTTGCACCGGTGGTTGCGGTGACCAATTGGCCATCGCATTCACATCCGAAATGCCCTTGTTGGCGGCCCCGTCGCGCAACTCGAAAAACACCTCAGCCAACGGGTTCGTGCCGGTCTCCAGCACCACCTGATCGGTGATGATCTCTTGCGTTTGCCCGGTCAGTTCATGGGTTAATGTCGCCACCAGACGGTTGCCGTCTTCGCGCAGCGCGCTGAGCTTCAGATAGGCCTGCGTATTGACGCCCTGCGCCGCCAGCCGTTTGTGAAAAATCATCCGGTCGGGATAGCCCATTTCGGTGGCGGAATGGGCGTCGATGGTGGCCAAGGTCACACGGTGGCCCTTGGCGGACAGCAAGTCGGCGGTTGCCACCGACTCATGGCGCCCGGTGTGATCGCACACCAGAATGTCCTGTTCGGCCCGCACATCGCCAGACAGCAGATCCCAACTGGTGACAGCCAGATTGGCCCCCGGAAAGTCGTTTTCTGCGGGCATGCCTCCGGTTGCAACAAACACATGATCCGGGTTTTCAGCCAGGACATCCGCGGCCTCGGCATAGACATTGCAGCGCACATCGACGCCCAGCTTGTCCAGTTCCGCCTCGCGCCACTCAACGATCTGAATCAGATCCTTGCGCCATGTAGTTCTTGCGGCCAGTTGGATCTGACCGCCCAGTTTTGGCGCGGCCTCGAACAGAACCACCTTGTGCCCGCGTTCACCGGCCACCCGTGCGGCCTCCATCCCGGCAGGGCCGCCACCAACCACAACCACCTTTTTGCCCGGCGTGGCGCTGGCGGTCACCTCCATTGGCAACAGCGTTTCGCGCCCCGAGGCGGGATTGTGAATGCAATGGGGCTTCTTGTAGATGCAATGTGACGCGCCGATGCAGGGGCGGATACGGTCCTCTTGCCCGCGCATGATCTTGTTGACGATCTGCGGGTCGGCAATATGGGCGCGGGTCATGGCGACCATATCCAGAAGGCCCTCACGAATGGCGTGGCGCGCATTGGCGACATCCGTCACCCTTGCGGCGTGGAAAACCGGCAGGCCAATTTCACGCCGGAAGGCCCCGACGGTTTCAAGATAGGGGGCCAACGGGCGGCTCATGCCGGGCATGTTTTCCTCGACCAGGGTGATCTCGGAATCCATCCGGCCGACATTGCAATTAAAGAAATCGACCGCGCCCTCGCGCTTGAGGATTTCAGCGATCTGCAAGACCTCGTCAAAGCGCAGACCGCCCGGGCCTTCGTCCAGTGTCAGGCGCATACCGAGCACAAATTCATCGCCCACCTGGCGGCGGATTTCTTCCTGC
>CAYPUW010000427.1:0-1898 GCA_964413925.1 uncultured Rhodobacter sp.
AAGAAGTGAACCATGAGGGCGGGGCCACGTGCCTCGCCCTTTTTTGTCGTATCGGAGGCCAAAATGAGATTTGAAATTCACGTTAACCGAAATGACATTCGGCAGGCAGAACTGGTCGAGGTCGCCAAACCCGACCTGCGCGATGGCGAGGCTTTACTGGCGATTGAGGGCTTTGCGCTTACCACCAACAACGTGACCTATGCGGCAACCGGCGACGTGATTGGCTATTGGAAATTCTTCCCGACGAAAACCGCCAATCGCGGTATCGTTCCGGTTTGGGGTTTTGCGCATGTGCAAGAAAGTAGCTCTGCCGATCTGAAAATTGGCACCCGAATTTACGGGTTTTTTCCGATGGCCAGCCACCTTGTCATCACCCCAAAAATCTCGGGCAACACGATCCGCGATGACGCCCCTCACCGACGCGAGCTGCCGCCCGTTTACAATATCTATCAATATGCAGACGCGGCTTCGCTGCGAAAGGACGCTTTGCAGGCTATTTTCGCGCCATTGTTAATCACCTCATATCTTTTGTTTGACTTTTTGCAGGACAACAATTGGTTCGGAGCCGAGCAAATCATCATCGGTAGTGCTTCGAGCAAAACCGGGCTTGGGCTGAGCCATTTCTTGTCCGAGATGCGCCCTGATGGACCACGGGTCGTCGGCCTGACCTCGGCCAAAAATCGCGACTTTGTTACCGCTCTTGGCACCTGCGATCAGGTGGTGACTTATGACAATATCACCGCTGAAATCGCCCAAATTCCAAGTGTTTACGTGGATATGGCCGGGAACGCCGAGGTGCGTCTGGCGCTGCATCACCACATCGGCGACAACATGCTCCACAGTGCTGCGGTAGGCACCAGCCACTGGGATAAGTTCGAGCCAACCGGAGAGATGCCCGGCGCGCGCCCCCGGTTCTTTTTCGCCCCATCGCAGATTGAAAAACGCCGCGCGGAATGGCCAAAAGGCGAGGTCGAAAAGCGTCTTCACGCCGCTTGGAGCCGCGTCGCGCATCAAAGCAAACGCTGGATGGAGCTTCACACCGTTGCCAATCCCGCAGAGGCCGCGCAGCTTTATTCACATCTTGCCAACGGGCATGTAGACCCGAAAATCGGCCATTATGTGGATTTAACCAAGGGAACCCGAGACGCCTAACGCCAACCTCCTGCCATCAAACGGCTCTGGCCCCCCCCAAATCAAAGCTTGCGGCCTTGGCCATATGGCCCTTGCAACGCCGCCGAAACTGGACAAAATAAGCCTGCATATCACACGCAGTTGCGGCACAAAGGAAAGCTGATGGCCAAAATGGCAGACGAAACAGGTCTTGACAAAACTGCGGCAAATTATGTGCCCCTGACCCCGCTGTCGCATATGCTCAGAGCCAGCGATGTGTTCGCGAACCGCGAGGCGATGGTCTACGGAAACCGCCGATATACATGGGCAGGAATGAAGGCGCGTTGCACGCAACTGGCCTCGGCTCTCGTTCAACGCGGCGTATGTCCGGGCGATGTCGTGTCGGTGATCTGCCCCAACACCATTGCCATCGCCGAAGCGCATTTCGGCGTTCCCGCTGCGGGGGCCGTTCTCAACGCCATCAACACCCGTCTGGATGTCGACACGGTGGCCTATATTCTCACCCATGCCGAAAGCAAAATCGTCATTGTCGATGCCGAGTTTCTGGAGGTGGTTGAGCGTGCGCTCGAAAAAATGGACAGCACGCGCCCTGAAATTATTGAGATCGAGGACCGTCAGGCAGGCTTTATCGCAAGCGGGAAATACCCAGAATATGAGGCTGTTCTAGCCTCGGGAGATACCGAGTTCCGTTGGATGCTACCCCACGACGAATGGGAAAGTTTAGCGCTAAACTATACCTCCGGCACCACAGGCCGACCCAAAGGTGT
>CAYPUW010000428.1:0-1886 GCA_964413925.1 uncultured Rhodobacter sp.
GTCGGTCAAATCGCCAATCGCGGTGCTGGGCTTGTCCAATTCGGCCCGCGCCGGCTTGACCGGATATGTGGCGGGAACGTCGCGTCAGGTTGCGGGTTCCGGCGTCACGATCAACAATTTGCTGCCGGGGATTCACGCCACTGACAGGGCGGTCTCGCTCGATGCCGGGGTGGCCCAAGCGCAGGGGATTTCGTCTGAGCAGGCCATGGCCCAACGCTGCGAGTCCATTCCTGCCCGGCGATACGGTACGCCGGAGGAGTTTGGCTCGGCCTGTGCATTTTTATGCTCGGATCGGGCGGGGTATATCGTCGGGCAGAATATTCTGCTGGATGGCGGTGTGGTTAACGCGACACTCTAAGCAGACTTGAACGGATTTCATTTGCTTGCTAAATGGCTGAAGAGAGAACCTGATCATTTTGCTCAGGTAGAGGATCGGCGGGTGCTTTGAGCGGCAAAACTCCACGACTGGAATTGGATCGGATCACTCGCGCTTTTGACGGTGTGCCGGTGGTTGACGAGCTGTCGCTGACGCTTGAAGCCGGGCAGGTCACCTGCCTGCTGGGGCCGTCCGGTTGCGGTAAATCGACGACTTTGCGCGTCGCCGCCGGTGTTGACAGGCAAAACGCCGGGCGGGTTTTGATCGACGGGGTCGAGGTCTCGGGCGCACGGCGACATCTGCCGCCGGAAAAGCGCTCAATCGGTTTGATGTTTCAGGATTTCGCGCTGTTTCCTCATTTGAGCGTGGCCGATAACGTGGCTTTTGGTCTCAAAAAAGCCAGTCGCGCGCAAAAACAGGCGCGGGTTGGTGAACTGCTGGAGCGGGCGCATCTGACGGATTTCGGCCCGAAATATCCCCATCAATTGTCGGGAGGAGAGCAGCAGCGTGTTGCTTTGGTGCGCGCTTTGGCGCCAAAACCGCAAGTAATGTTGATGGACGAGCCGTTCTCTGGCCTTGATAATCGGCTGCGCGACGACATCCGCGACGACACGCTGTCGCTTTTGAAAGAGGAGGGCGCGGCGGTTTTGCTGGTTACCCACGAACCGGACGAGGCCATGCGCATGGCCGACAATATCGCCCTGATGCGAGGCGGGCGGATCGTGCAAATGGGCGCGCCTTATAACCTTTATAACGCGCCGGTTGATCGAGCGGCGGCGGCGTTTTTTTCTGATGTTAACGTCATTCACGGGGTCACGCGAAATGCGCTGACCAACACGCCATTCGGGCAGTTCTTGACGCCGGGCATGGTTAATGACGCGGATGTGGAGATTATTATTCGCCCGCAACATCTGAAAATCGACTTTGATCGCGCGGGCAAGGGACCGGACCCTACGCCGAGCGACGGGGTTGCGGCGCGTGGACTGGTCCGGCGCGCGCGCTTCATGGGGGCGGAAAGTCTGATCGAGTTTACGATGGATTACGACGGCTCCGATCTGCGCGCGACCGTGCCGGGGGTGTTCTTGCCCAAGGCCGACACCGCGCTGTGGCTGACAATCCGGCGGGATCGGTGCTTTGTTTTCCCCTGTGTTAATCAACGCCGCGTGTCCGATCCGCTTATTGGGGCGATGGCGGCAAAGTAACGGCGGTTGACCTTCAATCCGCTTGGGCTTAGCAGGCGCATATGGCGCGTATTCCGGTTCTCAGTCTTAGCAATATCAACCTGACATTTGGTGGTGATCCGCTTTTGTCGGGCCTCAATCTGACCGTTCAACCCTTTGATCGGGTGGCGCTGGTCGGGCGCAATGGCTCGGGCAAATCCACCGTGATGAAGATCATGGCAGGTCTGATTGAACCCGACAGCGGCGATCGAGTGCTTAGCCCCGGTTTGAGCGTTGGTTATATGGAGCAGGACCCGGATTTCGCGGGATTTGCGACCATTGGCGATTAT
>CAYPUW010000429.1:0-1881 GCA_964413925.1 uncultured Rhodobacter sp.
GGTTTTACTCATCTTTATATTTGATGCCTTTACCTTTGTAAGGTTCTGGTTTGCGCCATTTGCGGATGTTGGCGGCAACTTCGCCGACAGCTTGCTGGTCAATGCCTTCGACAATGATGATGGTCGGCTTGGGAGCGGTTACTGTCACCCCTTCCGGCACCTCAAAGTTCACATCATGGCTGAGACCGAGCGCCAGTTTCAGGACATTGCCCTGCATCTGTGCGCGGTAGCCAACGCCGTTGATCTCAAGCTCTTTCTTGAAACCTTCGGTCACGCCGATCACCAAATTGGCGATCTGGGTGCGTGATGTGCCCCATTGCTGACGCGCGCGCTTGGAGCCACCACGAGGGGTGACTGTCACGAGGTTGTCGGCAACATTGATGCTTACATCATCGGTTGCTTTGAAGGTTCGAACCCCTTTGGGGCCTTTCACTTCAATGGTTTGACCGGACACAGAGGCAGTGACGCCGCTGGGCAGGTCTACTGGTTTTTTACCAATTCTGGACATGCAACAATCCCCTTAGAAGACTGTGCACAGAACTTCGCCACCGACATTGTCGGTACGAGCCTGTGCATCAGACATGACACCTTTTGGTGTCGAGACAATTGCAATCCCGAGGCCCTGACGGACCGTTGGGATGTCGTTCACACCCGCGTAAACACGACGACCGGGGGTCGAGACGCGTTTGAGTTCGCGGATAACTGGCGTGCCATCAAAATATTTGAGGCTGATTTCCAGCTCGGGATGGCCGGCAGCGCTAGTCGCGGCTTCATAGCCCCGAATATAGCCTTCGCCTTGAAGCACATCCAGAACCCAGCCACGAAGTTTCGAGGCAGGCGTGCGCACGGTGGATTTACCGCGCATGGACGAGTTGCGGATCCGGGTCAGCATATCGCCGATAGGGTCGTTCATAGACATATCTTATCCCTCCCTTACCAGCTTGACTTGACCATGCCGGGGATCTGACCGTTGGAGGCCAGATCACGCAGCGCGATCCGTGAAACTTTGAGTTTACGATAGTAACCCTTCGGGCGACCGGTGATCTGGCAACGATTGTGCAGACGGGTCTCCGACGAGTTGCGGGGCAGTTTTGCCAGCAAAAGCCGCGCTTTGAAGCGCTCTTCCATTGGCAGATCCAGATTCCGTGCGATCTCTTTCAGAGCGGCGCGCTTGGCGGCATATTTCTTCACCAGGGCGGCGCGTTTGATTTCGCGTTGGATCATTGCTGATTTAGCCATGTTTTCTCTCCTTTACGCGATCAGCTGTTGAACGGCATGTTGAAATGTTTCAACAGGCTCTTTGCTTCTGCATTGGTGTTGGCAGTGGTGCAGATAACAATGTCCATTCCCCACATCTGATCGACCTTATCAAAGTCGATCTCGGGGAAAACGATATGTTCCTTGAGGCCAAGCGCATAATTGCCGCGCCCGTCAAAGCTTTTGTCCGACACGCCGCGAAAGTCGCGAACGCGGGGCATTGCCACGGTGACCAGACGGTCAAGGAATTCGTACATGCGATCGCCACGAAGGGTCACTTTGACGCCCAGAGGCATGTCTTCACGTACCTTGAAACCTGCAATCGAGGCCTTGGCTTTGGTGAGGATAACCTTTTGGCCAGCAATGGTAGTCAGATCAGCAGCCGCAGAGCGGATTTTCTTGCTGTCTGCCACGGCCTCGCCAACGCCCATGTTCAGAACGATTTTGTCCAGACGCGGGATTTGCATGTCGTTCTTGTAGGAGAACTCTTCTTTCAGCGCAGCGCGGACCTTGTCCTTATACTGGGCCTTGAGGCGGGGGGTATAATCAGCCATCGATCAATGCTCCCGATTTTTTGGCAAAACGTACCTTCTTGTCGCCTTCCATGCGGAAACCAACGCGGGT
>CAYPUW010000430.1:0-1879 GCA_964413925.1 uncultured Rhodobacter sp.
CAAGGCGGTTTTGTTCAAGAAATTCGCCAATATCGATTGCTTTGATATAGAGGTGAACGAAAGTGACCCTGAGAAACTGGCGGATATTGTCACCGCTCTTGAGCCGTCTTTTGGGGCGATAAACCTCGAGGATATCAAGGCTCCTGATTGTTTTATCGTCGAAAAACTCTGCCGTGAACGCATGAATATTCCGGTTTTTCACGACGATCAGCACGGCACGGCGATTGTGGTTGGCGCGGGCGTGACCAACGCGTTGCGGATTGCCGGTAAGGATTTCGCCGATATCAAGGTGGTCTCAACGGGTGGGGGGGCTGCGGGGATTGCTTGTCTTAATATGTTGTTAAAACTCGGAGTCCGGCGTGAAAATGTCTGGCTTTGCGACGTCGCGGGGCTGGTTTATGAGGGTCGAACAGAGGAAATGACGCCGCAAAAAGCCGAGTATGCGCAGGCTACCGACAAGCGCGTTCTTGATGATGTTATCGACGGGGCGGATCTGTTTTTGGGTCTGTCTGCTGCCGGGGTTTTGAAGGCAGATCATGTTGCACGAATGGCCGATCGCCCGATTGTTTTCGCGCTGGCGAACCCAACGCCGGAGATACTTCCCGATGAGGTGAAGGCGGTGCGGCCAGATGCGATTATCGCTACGGGTCGAGCCGATTTTCCCAATCAAGTCAACAATGTACTGTGCTTTCCGTTCATCTTCAGGGGGGCGCTTGATGTGGGTGCCACCGAGATTAACGAGCATATGGAACTGGCCTGCATCGACGGGATCGCCGAACTTGCACGCATCACCACCAGCGCCGAGGCGGCGGCGGCTTATCAGGGTGAGCAAATGAATTTCGGCCCCGATTATGTGATCCCTAAACCGTTTGATCTGCGCCTGATGGGCATCGTTGCCGGCGCTGTTGCCAAGGCCGCGATGGAGAGCGGGGTGGCGACGCGCCATATCGAGGATTTGGAGGCTTATAAATCCGATCTTGACGGCTCTGTGTTTAAATCCGCGATGATTATGCGCCCGGTGTTCGAGGTCGCGCGCTCGTCTAAACGCCGGATTGTGTTTGCCGAGGGCGAGGACGAGCGGGTGTTGCGAGCCGCCAACGCCATGACCGAAGAGACGGCGGCGCGCCCGATTTTGATCGGTCGTCCCGATGTGGTTGCGCACAGGATCGAACAATATGGGCTGAGTCTGAAGCGTGGGCAAAATTTTGATCTGGTTAACCCCGAACAGGACGAGCGGTTTTTTGAATATTGGAGCAGTTACCACGCTTTGATGCAGCGGCGCGGGGTGACGCCCGATATCGCCAAGGCGGTGATGCGCACCAATACCACCGCGATTGGTGCGGTGATGGTGCATCGCGGCGAGGCTGACAGCTTGATTTGTGGAACTTTCGGGCAATATTTGTGGCATCTTAATTATGTGCAGCAGGTATTGGCCAGCGACGAGTTGCATCCGGTCGGCGCGCTCAGCCTGATGATCCGCGAGCAGGGACCGCTGTTTATCGCCGACACTCAGGTCAATCCGGTGCCGACGCCAGAGCAGATTTGCGACGCAGTCATCGGGGCTGCGCGCCATGTGCGCCGCTTTGGCTTGGAGCCGAAAATCGCGCTTTGCTGTCACTCGCAATTTGGCAATCTCAGTACCGGCAGCGGCAATCGGGTGCGCGCGGCGATGGCCTTGCTTGACGCGCAATCGCTTGATTTTGCCTATGAGGGCGAGATGCAGTCCGACAGTGCGCTCGACCCTCAACTGCGCGAGCGGGTGTTTCCAAATGCCCGATTTATGGGCGCGGCAAATGTGTTGATTTTTGCGTCGACTGACGCGGCAAGTGCGGTGCGAAACGTGTTGAAAGTTTCGGCGGACGGGTTGGAGGTTGGGCCT
>CAYPUW010000431.1:0-1878 GCA_964413925.1 uncultured Rhodobacter sp.
CATCACGGATTAACTTGATAAGCTCATTGTGGCGTCTTTCCGGCTCCGGCATCCGTGCGAATTTCGAAAATTCATCTACAATTCGCCGTAAATCGCCGGTCTGACGAACGATCACGTCGGTATATTGCTCCAGCGCCGCGACATCGAGGCCAGGGACGTGGGAGAATTTGCGCTTCAGTCTTTCCGCAGACAGTTGGATCGGCGTGAGCGGGTTTTTGATCTCATGCGCAATTCTGCGCGCCACATCTCCCCATGCAGCCATGCGCTGCGCCGACACAAGATCCGTAACATCATCAAATGTGATCACAAACCCTTCGAGCCGCCCGAGATCGTTTTGTCGTGTGGCAATCCGAACCAGTAGATTTTCACCACTTCCCGCGCGGGTAAGCTGCACTTCTTCCTGTGCAACGTGGTCAGGACCATCTGATAGCGCGTCAAACAGATAGGAGAACTCGGGCACCGCCTCATTTAGCGGCCGCCCAAGATCGCTGGTGGCATTCAGCCCCAGCATTTGCACGGCAGCGGGATTGATAATGTCGATTTTGCCTCTGGGATTGAGACCGATAACCCCGGTGGTAACCCCTCCGAGCACACTGTCAAACAATCGACGGCGCTGCTCGGTTTGCCGGTTGGTGGCGATCAAAGTATCACGCTGCGCCTTTAACTGCTTGGTCATCTGATTGAATACGCGGCTGAGCATGGCAATTTCATCGTCGCCTTCCTCCTCTTGAACGCGCACGTTAAAATCGCCCGCGCCGACCCGTTGCACAGCGCCCGCAAGACGACCCACGGGACGCGCCAGACGTTCGGCAAACCACAGCCCCAACCAGATCGCGGCCAAAATCACGATCAGGGCGAATCCGAGATAGATCAGACCAAACTCAAACAACAATCGGCCCCGCTCGCTTTCGAGCTGTTGATAAAGCGCAACGGTTTCCTTGGTTTGGTCAAGCAGACTGAGGATTTTTCCGTCAACATCCCGCGACACATAAAGGTAGCGATTGGCAAAGGATTTCAGCGATATTAGCGCCCGAAACTCGTTGTTCTTCCAATCCTCAATCAACACGGTTTTGCCAAACGCCGCCTGGTCTATATTGGCTTGGGTGGGGCTTTCAAAATCAAACAAATAGCTGCGCTCGCCGCGAACAATCAGCGCCGCCTTGCCGTTAATGATAAACGCCTCGCGCAGACCGCGCTGGATTTGTTGCTGGCCCTGCGTCAGTAGCACGCGTAAATCCCCATCACTCAGAAGCGGTGCCAAGCGCTTGTTTTGGTCAAGGAACCCGGCGAGAAATTCGGCGTCGCGGGTCAAGCCACTGCGATGCTCTTGTTCATACGCCTGTGCCGCGGCAAGCGAGTTGCCGACGACCTGACGCACGCGATCTGAAAACCAGCCCTCAAGGCCGAAATTGAGGGTAATGGTCGCAAACACGGCCACCAAAATCGTCGGGATCAGCGCGATAATCGCGAACACACCAGAGAGACGAAGGTGCAAACGCGAGCCAGCCGATTGCGCACGTTTCGCCGCCACCATGCGCGCAACCCGCTGCAACACCAACGCCGCTACCAGCAAAACATAGACCAGATCGGCCAGCAAAACGTACCGTAAAATCTTCGACGTGGCACCTTGCTCAAACAGCCCAAGGGCGCCAAAGGTGATGAAAGCCAGCACAGGTCCAAGAAGAACCAGGCTCATCGTGCCAAGATTTCGCACCCGCCGTTGCTTGCGAAGCCGGTTCAGGGCCTCCCACACGGTTAGGGATGAAAAATTCTTCACCCCGCCACCCCACATGCTGTTGCAAGAGTGATGCCATAAACACCCATCCTGCGCGAAATGGCGCGGAAAATGTCACATTTCGGTGATCTTGGCACGCATAC
>CAYPUW010000432.1:0-1869 GCA_964413925.1 uncultured Rhodobacter sp.
AAGCGCAAGCGCTGGAGGTTGCTGCGGATGCGATTTGGCAGCGCCGTGCCGAAATCCTTGCCGCGAACACTCAGGATATGGCGTTTGGACGGGGCAAAAACCTCAGCCCGGCGATGCTGGATCGCCTGATGCTAAACGAGGAACGCCTCAAATCCATCACCGAAAGCCTGCGCGCGGTTGCCGCCCAAACCGATCCGGTTGGCGAGATTTTGGCCGAGTGGGACCAACCCTCGGGGCTGCATATTCGTCGGGTGCGCACGCCGCTTGGGGTGATTGGCGTGATCTATGAAAGCCGTCCCAATGTCACCGCCGATGCCGGGGCTTTGTGCCTCAAGGCCGGTAATGCCGTGATTTTGCGCGGCGGTTCGGAGAGCTTTCATTCCTCCAGCGTCATTCACGCGTGTTTGGTTGATGGATTGCGCGCGGCGGGCCTGCCGGTTGAGGCGATCCAACTGGTGCCAACCCGTGATCGCGCGGCCGTGGGCGAGATGTTGACGGCGACAAAATATATTGATGTGATCGTGCCTCGCGGCGGGAAAGGGCTGGTTGGTCGTGTTCAGGCGGAGGCGCGGGTGCCGGTTTTTGCTCATCTTGAGGGCATTTGCCACGTCTATGTGGATAAGGCCGCTGATCTGGAAAAAGCGCGGCGGGTGGTGCTGAACGCCAAGACGAGGCGCACTGGGATTTGCGGCTCCGCCGAGTGTATTTTGGTGGATCGCGCGTTTTTTAAGGCCCACGGCGCGCCATTTCTGACCGATCTGATTGCCGCCGGGGTCGAAGTGCGTGCCGACGAGGGCTTGCAATCTATCGACGGTACTATCGCTGCCAAGCCCGATGATTTTGGCCGGGAATTTCTCGACATGATCGTTGCTGCGCGTCTGGTGGACGGGGTTGATGGCGCGATTGCGCATATTGAAACCTATGGTTCACAACACACAGATGCTATTCTGACGGAGGACGATCAGGCCGCCGCGACATTCTTTCAGCGCCTTGATAGCGCGATCCTAATGCGCAATGCCTCGACCCAGTTTGCCGATGGGGGCGAGTTTGGCATGGGGGCCGAAATTGGCATTGCCACGGGCAAAATGCACGCGCGCGGTCCGGTCGGCGCGGCGCAATTGACGTCGTTTAAATATTTGGTGGAAGGCGACGGAACCATTCGCGCGTAAAAAAACCCGCCTATATCGGGCGGGTTTATAAGTCGTGGATAGCCCAGGAAGAGTTAGCTACCCCAGGTCCTTCTCGCACCGGAATCGATGTGGACGAAATTGGAACGGGAGTATTTTCCAATGCCGCCCGCGTTACAAGCGTAACCGGCGCGTACTATCTGGTTGACCGAACGAGAGGACAACCGGACATCTGCTGCCATCCCTTTGATATGCAGGGACTTTTTTGCCACGCCGCGGCTGCGTCGTCGTAGCAAGGCATTGGTACGTGGGCTGCGATAGCCCGACAATAACTGATAAGGTTCCGTGGTCTCAAGCAGACTATGCGTAGCCGCAACGATGTCAAAGTTCCGCCGGTCCATATTGACCGCCAAATCTTCGCGCCAATCGCGCATAAAATAGTTAATCTCTTTCATCGCGTCTTTGATGTAATCGCCTTCGATCCAATAGATCATCTCAAGGGTTTCGCCCGTCCGCCCCGAACGCATGGAGATTTTTCGAATATCTCCGGCACCTTTCAAGATGCCAAAAGTCTTTGCATAGACTGGCGCAGCGGTCACAGTCGTTGCCGCAAAAACGCCGAGCAACGCCCGTCGAGAAATATCTCCATCGACCAATTTTTTCATGGTTCCCGCCTGTCCCGTGGTTCGCTGCGTGCCCACAGCCTTATTCACTGATCCCCCCAGTTGCCACATTAATGCCA
>CAYPUW010000433.1:0-1854 GCA_964413925.1 uncultured Rhodobacter sp.
GGCGCGCAGGTGGGGGGGCGACTGGAGGATATGGGGTCATTTGACAAATATATCGGCGGCTCGCCGACCAATATGGCCACCGGCACCGCGCGTCTTGGGCTGCGCTCGGCGCTGATCACGCGAGTTGGCGACGAGCATATGGGGCGCTTTATTCGCGAGCAGTTGCTGCGCGAAGGCGTGGACGTGCGCGGCGTGGTGACCGACCCCGAACGGCTGACCGCGCTGGTGATCTTGGGGATACGCGACCACGAACGCTTTCCGCTGATTTTCTACCGCGAAAACTGCGCCGACATGGCACTGTGCGAGGATGATATTGATGCGGATTTCATTGCCGAAAGCCGCTGTGTGACTGTGACCGGCACCCATCTAAGCAATCCCCGCACCGAAGCCGCCGTGCTAAAGGCGCTGAACCTCGCCCGCCAAGGCGGCGCGCGCTGCGCGCTGGACATTGATTTTCGCCCCAACCTGTGGGGGCTGGCCGGGCATGGTGATGGCGAAAGCCGTTTCGTCGCCTCAAGCGCGGTCAGCGAAAAGCTGCAATCAACGCTGCATCTATTCGATCTGATCGTCGGCACCGAGGAGGAGTTTCACATCGCGGGCGGCACCACCGACACCATCGCAGCCCTTAGACGGGTGCGCGAGCTGACCTCTGCCACGCTGGTGTGCAAACGCGGCCCCATGGGGGCGGCGGCGTTTGAAGGTATGATCCCCGACAGTCTGGATGACGGCATCAGCGGGCCGGGCTTTCCGATTGAGGTTTTCAACGTCCTTGGTGCGGGCGACGGTTTCATGAGCGGGCTTTTGACGGGCTGGTTGCGCGATCAGAGTTGGGAGACCGCGCTGACATGGGCCAATGCCTGCGGCGCGCTGGCGGTATCGCGCCACGGCTGCACCCCGGCCTATCCAAGCTGGGACGAGCTGCAATATTTCCTGCGCGTCGGCGTTCAAACCCCGGCTCTGCGCCATGACGCAGCACTCGAACAAATCCACTGGTCAACCACGCGCACCGGCAACTGGCCGACCATGCGGGTGTTCGCCTTTGACCACCGCTCGCAACTGGAAGATCTGGCCGACGCGTGTGGTGTTGAGCGCGCGCGCATCGGCCCCTTCAAGCAGTTTTGCCTCGCCGCCGCCCGACAGGTTGCCAATGGACGCGCTGGCTATGGTGTGCTGTGCGACAGCCGCTTGGGGCGCTCGGCGCTGTACGATGCTGCCGGAACCGGCCTGTGGATCGGGCGTCCGGTGGAATGGCCCGGCTCGCGGCCCCTGACGCTGGAGCCAGAGATTGGTGCCGATTATGGCGGACTGGCCGAATGGCCGCGCGACCATGTGGTCAAGGTTCTGTGCTTTTACCACCCGGATGACGCCGACAATATCAAACTGCCGCAGGAAGACGTGCTCAAGCGCCTGTTCGCCAGCGCTCGTCGCAACCGGCTGGAGTTCCTGCTTGAGGTGATCCCCTCAAAAATGGCCCCGAATGATGACGACACAGGAGCGCGGATCATCCAGCGCATCTATGACATCGGCATCTTCCCCGACTGGTGGAAGCTGGAGCCAACTGAAAGCGACGCGGCGTGGACTGCGACTTGTGAGGCGATCACGCGCAATGACCCACATTGCCGAGGCATCGTGATGTTGGGGCTTGATGCCCCCGCCGACCGCCTTGCCGCCAGCTTCAGTGCTGCCGCACGTCACGATCTGGTCAAGGGCTTTGCTGTCGGGCGCACGATTTTCGCTGATACCGCGCGCAGTTGGCTGACTGGGTCCATAAACGACGCACAGGCCGTCGCCGAGATGGCCGATAAATACGCCGCCCTATGCCAAACATGGGACAATGCCCGAGATATTGCCCGA
>CAYPUW010000434.1:0-1854 GCA_964413925.1 uncultured Rhodobacter sp.
ATAGAACTCGGCCACGGTTTGGCGCTCCAACTCGTCGCATTTATTGAGGAATGTCAGGCGAAACGCAAAGCCGACATCGCCAAAAATCTCGGCGTTCTGTGCCCAGTTGATCACGGTGCGCGGGCTCATCACGGTCGAGATATCGCCTTGCATGAACGAGGTGCGCGACAAATCGGCAACCGTCACCATCTGGCCGATGATTTTGCGGCCCTGAACTGTGTTGTAATGGGGGTTTTTCGACAGAACAATTTGGGTTTCGGCGTCATGGCTGAGGTAATTGAGCGTGGCCACCAGCGACCAGCGATCCATCTGCGCCTGATTGATTTGCTGCACCCCGTGATAAAGCCCGGTGGTGTCGCCAAGCCCGACCGTGTTGGCGGTGGCAAAAAGGCGAAAGCTCGGATGCGGGGTGATGATTTCGTTTTGGTCAAGCAACGTGAGCTTGCCGTCATGTTCCAGCACCCGCTGGATCACAAACATCACATCGGCACGGCCTGCATCATATTCGTCAAACACAATCGCGGTCGGATTGCGCAAGGCCCACGGCAAGATGCCTTCGTGAAACTCGGTCACTTGTTTGCCGTCTCTGAGCTTGATCGCGTCCTTGCCGATCAAGTCGATCCGGCTGATATGACTGTCGAGATTGACGCGCACGCAGGGCCAGTTGAGATGGGCGGCGACCTGCTCGATATGGGTCGATTTGCCGGTGCCGTGATAGCCTTGAATGAGCACACGCCGATTATGGGCAAACCCCGCCAGAATGGCCAAAGTCGTGTCTTTGTCGAACTTATAAGTCGGGTCGATGTCGGGCACACGATCACCACGCTCGGCAAAGCCGAACACATCCATGTCGGTATCAATGCCAAAAAGTTCGCGAACGGAAAAGCGTTTTGTCGGCTCTGCCAGGGGGTCCATTTTAGTGTCACTCATGCGTGGTTCCGTTGTCCAGACCGAGCCATCGGGCGTCGGTATTTCAGCCTATGTTTAGTGGCGCAATTCAGCAAGATACGCAAGAGGGAGCGCGCGCAACGTGACGTTACCGGCCCGTCGATTTTACGCCTTGAAGCTGCGGCTTTCTTTGATTTGATCCCACGCCCAGACTACCTCTTGCAGGCGATCCTCGTCATCGCGATTGCCGCCGTTCATGTCGGGATGCAGGTCTTTGACCAGTGATTTATACTGCTTGCGCATCTCGGATTTGGTCCAATGGTCCTTGGCATCAAGAATAACCAGCGCGCGACGCTCGGTTGGTGGTAGACGTCGCGCGTGGTTTTGCCCGCGTCCGGTGCCGGGGTTTTGGGTCGCGTTGTCGCCCAGAACCTCCATCGGATCGTCAATGCCAAGACGCGCCCAAGCCTTGGCCTCGGCGGCAGCCCCTTGCGCGGATTTGCCACCCTTGCCGAACGGCTTTGTTGGCCGCTCCCACACCCGATCGGCAGCGAACTGCTTTTCAAGCTCTTCTTCAGAGTGGTTCTCGAAAAAATTCCATTTGAGGTTATATTCGCGCACATGCACGTTACAAAACCACAGGAACTCTTCCAGATTGTCGGGGTTTTTCGGGGCGCGGTACTTGCCCGCCTCTGTACAGCCATTATGTTCGCATTGGCGCGACGAGGTATCAAATGCGCCGGACATGCCGCGACGACCGCGAGATCGGCGTTTTTTGTCGGCAGAGACAGAGATATCAAACGAAAACGGAGAGCGGCCAGCCATGCCTTGATAAATCCTTTTGCTTTTCGACTCGGAGAGTAGAGTTTAATGTTTTACGAGGCAGGGCCAAGGGGCAAACTTAACCTTAGGTGAAAAAAATGCGAATTGCTGATCAGATTTCCGAGAGACTTAACGCTGCGTTTC
>CAYPUW010000435.1:0-1846 GCA_964413925.1 uncultured Rhodobacter sp.
GTATCCTCAATATGCGGAAAAAAGCTCCGGTGGCGCTGAAAAATCTACGCCAGATTGAGGCGGATATGCCCAGCATTGGCCCCGCTTTGGATCGGATGGAGGTGCGCCTTGACGCGCTTTGCACGTTGGGGATTGACGTTCAAGCTCTTGATTTTGAGGGGAGTTACGGGCGTACCACCTTGGAATATTACGACGGGTTCGTGTTTGGGTTTTATGCCGAAGGGCGCGCTGATTTGCCAGCGATTGCCAGCGGCGGGCGCTATGACGCGTTGTGCGAAGTGTTGGGACAGGGGCGTACTATTCCGGCGGTTGGCGGGGTCATTCGGCCAGAATTGATAGAGGCAATGGGGGCGAGAGATGACGATTAAACTTGGCGTTCCGTCCAAAGGCCGCTTGCAGCAAAGCACGTTTGACTGGTTCGGTGCGCGCGGAGTCGATCTTGCCCGCACGGGTTCGGATCGGGAATATGCGGGGGCCGTCAAAGGGGTTAGGGGCGTTGAATTGGTGCTGCTCTCGGCGGGTGAAATCCCGCGCGAGCTTCGGGCCGGACGTATCCATCTCGGGGTGACTGGCACCGATATGGTGCGCGAAAAAATCCCGTTGTGGCAGACGAGTGTCGCCGAAATCGCCCTGCTTGGGTTTGGCTATGCTGATCTGGTTTTGGCGGTGCCAAAGACATGGATCGACGTGGATACGCTTGACGATCTGGACGCAGTCGCCGCGCAGTTTCGCCGCGAGCACGGGTTTCGCTTGCGCATTGCTACCAAATATCACGCACTGTCGCGGCAGTTTTTGCGCCAGCACGGGGTGGCCGATTATCAGCTTGTGGACAGTCAGGGCGCGACCGAAGGCACGGTCAAGAACCTGACCGCCGAGGCGATTGCCGACATCACCTCAACCGGCGACACGCTTGAGGCCAATCACCTCAAGGCGTTGCAAGACGGGGTAATTCACAAGTCGCAGGCCGCGCTATTTCGGTCTAAACCGGCTTTGAGCGACGCGAGCGACGACAAAATACTTAACGGATTGCTCGAGCGGTTAACGCTTTAACGCAGACCAATTTCCGCCAGCGCAAGGTTCATCGCCACCGGAATATCGTCGTCAAAGACCCGCCCACTCGCCATATCCGGCGGGCAATCGGACTCGGTCAAATATCGCCAGCCTTGAAACGGTCGCCGGGCCGCGATTTGGGTGCGAACGAGCCGTGGCGACAGCATGATCCGGCAGCGTCGTATCCCGTCCTCGCCGCGCGCCTCGTCAAAGCCTAAAATCTGTTGACGCGCCTGAATTTGGCCCTTGATCACCCAGTAGAGCGAGCCTCCGGCCAGAATTTCATCCGCGCGTTTGGGCCACATTCGGGTCACGTGGCTTGACACATAGGTCTGCCCCTCAGTCGCCAACCGCTCTGCCTGTTTTTGTCGCCAATCCAACAGGTCTTGGACGCTGCTCACGCCGACGCAAAGCTTGATCAGATGAAGTTTTTTATCCGCCATTATTCCCTCAGGCATCCATCGTTGCGCCTACGCGCGATTTGATTGACCTTAAGCGCAATTTTATCGTAAAGTCACGCTCCAGCCAAACAAATTCGGAACCCTGATATGAGCCGCTTTTCCGCCCAAATAGCCGAGCAGATATGGGACATGAAATACCGTTTCAAATCCCCCGACGGAGCCGCGCTCGATGTGACGGTCGAGGACAGTTGGCGCCGGGTGGCAACCGCACTCGCCTCGGTGGAAGATGACCCTGAGATTTGGCAGGAAAAGTTCTATAATGCCTTGAAAGATTTCAAGTTTTTGCCTGCGGGACGCATCCTCGCAGGGGCGGGAACGGGCCGCTCGGTGACCTT
>CAYPUW010000436.1:0-1840 GCA_964413925.1 uncultured Rhodobacter sp.
GGAAATCGTCATCCGCATGCCCCATCGTGGCCGCCTTTCGGTTTTGTGCAACGTCATGGCCAAACCATATCGCGCCATTTTTAACGAGTTTCAGGGCGGCAGCTCAAAACCCGACGATGTTGCCGGCTCGGGCGACGTTAAATACCACCTCGGCGCCTCATCGGATCGCGCCTTTGACGACAATAATGTCCATCTCAGCCTCACCGCCAATCCCAGCCACCTTGAGGCGGTCAACCCAGTGGTTCTCGGCAAAGTCCGCGCCAAGCAATTCCAGCGCAAGGATACCGAGCGCATCAAAGTTCTGCCGATTCTTTTGCACGGCGACGCCGCTTTTGCCGGACAAGGGGTGATTTCGGAATGTTTCGGCCTTTCGGGTCTGGTCGGCCACAAAACCGGCGGCACCATGCATATCGTGGTTAACAACCAGATCGGTTTCACCACCGCCCCGCATTTCTCGCGCTCCTCCCCCTATCCCACCGACATCGCCCTGATGGTCGAAGCGCCGATTTTCCACGTCAATGGCGACGATCCAGAGGCCGTGGTTCACGCCGCCAAGGTCGCGACCGAGTTTCGCCAAAAGTTCCACAAAGACGTGGTGCTCGACATCTTTTGTTACCGCCGTTTCGGCCATAACGAAGGCGACGAGCCGATGTTCACCAATCCGCTGATGTATCAGCACATCAAGAAACACAAATCGACCCTCAAGCTTTACACCGACCGTCTGGTCGCCGACGGTCTGATCCCCGAGGGCGAGATCGAGGAAATGAAAGCCTCGTTTCAGGCCCATCTCAGCGAAGAGTTCGAGGCTGGCAAAGAATACCGCCCCAACAAGGCCGACTGGCTCGATGGCCGCTGGTCGCATATGGGCAGCAAACACGGCGACTATCAGCGCGGCCAAACCTCGGTCCCGCCCGAGTTGCTGCAAGAGGTCGGCACCGCCCTCACTCGCGTACCCGACGACATTGCCCTGCATAAAACCGTCATCCGCCTGCTCAAAGCCAAGGAAACCATGCTGACAACCGGCCAAGGCATCGACTGGGCGACAGCCGAGGCGCTGGCCTTTGGCACTCTGATGCTCGAAGGGTTTCCAGTGCGACTGGCCGGTCAAGACAGCGCGCGCGGCACCTTCAGCCAACGCCACTCCGCCCTGATCGACCAAAACTCCGAGCGTAAATACCACCCGCTCAACCATATCCGCGACGAGCAGGCCAAGTATTTCGTTATTGATTCCATGCTGTCGGAATACGCGGTGCTTGGCTTTGAATACGGCTACTCATTGGCCGAACCCAACGGCTTGACCCTGTGGGAGGCCCAGTTTGGCGATTTCGCCAATGGGGCGCAGATCATGATCGACCAGTTCATCAGCTCGGGCGAGCGTAAATGGCTGCGTATGTCGGGTCTCGTGCTGCTCTTGCCCCACGGTTATGAAGGCCAAGGGCCGGAACACTCCTCCGCCCGGCTTGAGCGTTATTTGCAAAGCTCGGCCGAGGATAACTGGATCGTCGCCAATTGCACCACGCCGGCCAATTATTTCCACATATTGCGCCGCCAGATGCACCGCACTTTCCGCAAGCCCCTGATCATGATGACCCCGAAATCCTTGCTGCGTCACAAGCACGCGACCAGCACGGTCGAGGATATGGTCACCGGCTCGTCCTTTCATCGCGTCCTCTGGGATGACGCGCAAAAAGGCACATCCGACGTGAGCCTCCAGCCCGACGATAAAATCCGCCGCGTGGTGATCTGTTCGGGCAAGGTTTACTATGACCTCTTGGCGCGCCGCGACGCCGCAGGGCTTGATGACGTCTACATCCTTAGGCTTGAGCAATTTTACCCGTTC
>CAYPUW010000437.1:0-1802 GCA_964413925.1 uncultured Rhodobacter sp.
AATATTCGCCGGGTAGAACAGACCGGATTGGGCGTCGCTGTGACAGGCCGCGCAGTTGGCACGCGAATATATCGGCGCGCGCTTAAAAGTGGCGGCATCAATATTTTTATGGGCGTTTTGCCAAAACGGTCGCGCGGTGATGGTGTATGAGGCTTCGCCAGCTAAGGGGATGTGCACCGGATTTGTCGCAGTTATTTTTGGGTCGTTCAGAACATTGGCAGCTTTGGTATCTGCGGTCTCCGAGGCATTGGCGATCAACCAGTCGGTAAGTTGGCGCTTTGTGCGCGAGTCCAAACTGGCGTCCTCGCCGAAATGATTGTCCAGATTGGCCATCAACAGCGCCCAGTTTTCTGCCTGCAACAGGCTGGGGTGATAGGCGATATGGCAGTCGGTACATTCAGCGCTATATTGGCTCGATGCGAGATTGACGGGCATACCAATGCCGGGTTTGGAACTCATGGACAGCCCAAGCAGCCCGACCCCGAGCCAGCCGCCTGCAACCAATAACAGTGCCACCATGGGTTTTGCGCCGATTTGCGGCAGAACATGATCGCCTTTGCGCCGCTCTTTTTTGCCGGTGATCATGGTCAGAGGCAAATTCTCGTGCGTGCGCGAGCTTTCAAAAACCGCGCCAAGAATGTGCAAGCTGATCAGCCCGAGCAAGCCCCAAGCGATGATCTTGTGAAGAGCGCCAAAGCTATTGCCGTAAAAATAAGTGGTTAGAAACGAAAATGGTCCGGCCTTGAATTCGCCGCCAAGCTGGAATGTGCCGGTAATGGCAAGCGCGAAAATGGCCAGTATCAGGCCGATAATCATCGCGCCACCCAGCGGGTTATGGCCCAAATGACGCTTGGCCTTGCCCGAGAGAACCTCTGAGCCATGCTCTATAATCTTGAACGGTCCGGCGATGAAGCTGCTGAAACGGGCATATGTGGGGCCAAGCACGCCCCAGATTGCGCGCGCAAATACCAGCGCCGTCATGATCGCACCGGCCCAGAGGTGATAGGTCAGCCAAGTCGGCCCTAATATAAATCCGGTCACACCGGCGACAGTCACCGCCGCCACCAGCGACCAGTGAAAACAGCGCACTGCAAGATCCCACACCGGGAGCATTGCTTTATCTCTATCCTCTATAGGTGGCATTCGGGAATCATCTCTTTTGTAATTGTTCGTCGCCAGTAATGCGCGCCTCGCGTGCAGGATTAAATAGGCTGAAGGTTTACGTTAGATGAAAATTGCCAATCTAAGCCAAAGTTCAATGCGCCAATTGGAGGGTTTAGGCCGAGTTTTGGTGGCTGCGCGCCCTTGCCCTTGACATCCGCCCTGCAAACGCGTGTATCCGGCGGGATCATTTTACCGCCCGAAGGGACAGACCCAATGCACGCTTATCGCAGCAAAACTTGCGCCGACCTCACCGCCGCCGACGTGGGGCAAACCGTGCGCCTTGCCGGTTGGGTGCATCGGGTGCGCGATCACGGCGGCATCCTGTTCATTGACTTGCGCGACCATTACGGCATGACGCAGGTTTTGTGCGATCCTGACAGTGCGGCGTTTAAGGGCGTTGAAAAGCTGCGTTCGGAATGGGTGATCCGCATCGACGGAGAAGTCAAGGCGCGCGATCCAGAGCTGGTGAACCCCAAGCTGCCAACCGGCGAGGTCGAGGTTTTCATTCGCGAAATCGAGGTTCTCAACGAGGCCGACGAGCTGCCCTTGCCGGTGTTTGGCGAGCAGGATTACCCAGAGGAGACCCGCCTCAAATACCGTTTTCTGGATCTGCGCCGTCAAAGCCTGCACGACAACAT
>CAYPUW010000438.1:0-1794 GCA_964413925.1 uncultured Rhodobacter sp.
GCTCGTGCATATAGATGATGTGAAAACCGTAGCGTGTCTCCAGCGGCTCGGGGTAGAGCGCGCCTGCGGGGATGTCTTTTAGTGCCACCTCGAACTCCGGCACCGTGTCGCCATCGCCGATTTGCCCAAGCATGCCGCCATCGTCCTTTGACGGGCAGTCGGATGCGGTTTTGGCGATGCGCCCGATGTTCTGGGGCTGTGCCTTAACCGTTTCAAATATCGCCTGCGCCTTTTCTTTGGCCGCTGCACGCGCCTCTTTATCCTCTGGTCGCGCGGCGATCAGGATATGGGCGGGCATATATAGATTGGGCGCATAGATGGCGTGTTTGGGGTCGCTGTAATAGGTACTGCAGGCCTCGTCGGTAACCTCGTCGGGGTCAATCGCGGCCTCCATATAGGCGCGAATGAGCGCCTCATCCTCGGTCTCGAATTTATCGACGCCAACTTCTTGCGGATCGGCGGTCAGGCCGTCTTTGCGGGCGGCCTGCAAAATCAGGCTACGCAGCACCAGCGCGCGCGCGGCCCCCTTCCATGCCAGCCCCGGTTTTCCTTTGGGGGCTGGGTGATTTTGCACTTCGGCAGCGATGGCCTCGGGCGAGATCACCTCGCCGTTTACGCTTACTTCTGGCACCAGCGGTTTCATGGTCTACCCTTTCGATTTGGCCCGATTGGCCGGGGTTTTGCGTGTGCGCACGATCTGGAAACCGGGTCGCCAGATATAGCGGATCGGGGCCGAGATCATGTGAACGAGGCGGGTGAACGGGAACAGGATGAAGATGGTCAGGCCCAGCACGATATGGATTTTAAAGATCAGCTCCACATTCTGAAGATAGCTGGCCGCGTTGCCGTCAAAGGTGAAAATCCCGTTGGCCCAAGCCATGAATTTGATCACGCCACCTTCGGACAGAGCCGAAAGCGAATAGGGAACAGAGATCAGGCCGAGCGCGAGTTGCACGATCAGAAGCAGCAAAATGCCGGTATCGGCAAAGCTTGAACGCGCGCGAACGCGGGGATCAACCAAGCGTCGATGCGCCAGTATCAGCGCGCCGATGATGGCGATGGTGCCAAACAGACCACCAGCGAGTGCCGCCAAAAGTTGCTTGGCCTCGGGCGGGATGCCAAAGAACTCGTAAACGCCGATCGGGATCAGCAGGCCGAACAGGTGGCCGAAAAACACCACCAGAACGCCCACATGGAACAGGACCGAGCCGAGGATGAGCTGTTTGCGGCGCAAAAGCTGGCTCGAGCTGGATTTCCATGTGAACGGGTCACGCTCGTAGCGCGCGATAGAGCCGACAAGCAACACCGTCAGGGCAATGTAGGGGAAAGTTCCGAAAAGAAACTGGTTCATGATCGCGTCCTATTCTTGAGCGACAGCCGCGTCGGGCTGACTATAGGGTTGAGCTTGGGGTTTAGCCTTGGGTTGGCCGGGGTCCATCGCCGCCAGAAGATCGCGCGAGGCCGGGCATCCGGCGTTGGGATCGGGACCAAACGTGACCTCGGCCTCCTCCCAGATTTCGTCAAGTGCGTCGAGATCGTCGGGGTCGTCCTCTTTCACGCTCAGCAATTGCTGAACCAGTTCGTCGGATTTTTTGACCTCGGAGAATTCCACCAGCGCATTGAGAACGGCAGCGTAAGTGCTGCCACGTCTCTCAAGCCGGTCGGCCAATGCGGCGACGATATGGCCTGCATCCTCAAGCAAGGTTTTGCCCTCGTCCATCGGTCTGCCGGAGATGAACTCCAGCAGGATCGGCAGGTGATCCGGCAGCTCGGTGCTGACCAGATCAAAGCCGC
>CAYPUW010000439.1:0-1793 GCA_964413925.1 uncultured Rhodobacter sp.
AGGCACGGCAGTAGATGCAATTATCAACGTCGATCTTGTAATGCAGGTTGCACAAATAGCAGCGCTTGGCCTCTTCCAGAGCCAGATCACCGTCATACCCCTGCTCGACCTCGCGGTCGGGGTTGGTGACACGATCAGCCACGGGTTCGGTCGGCACATGCTGGCGGTTGATGAAGTCAAACGCACGCTCGCGCAAAGGCTCGGTCACACGCTCGATCTTGACCACACGCTTGCGCCTCGTTCGGCCCATCAGCCAAGTATCGATATGCTCGGCAACCTCGCGGCCCTGACCGATTGCCTCAATCACAGTACTGGCACCTTTTACATAATCCCCCGCCGCGAACACTCCGCTCAGCGAGGTCATGCCGGTCGCATCGGTCTCAGCATTGTTCCAGCGATCAAAGCCGATTGCCTCGTCCATCCAGTCATGGCTGGTTTTCTGACCGATGGCGACCAAAAGCGTGTCGCAGTCAAACTGAAACTCCGAGCCATCAATGGCGACGGCCTTACGCCGACCGTTCTCGCGCCAGCCGCCAAGGCGGTTTTGCACGAATTCAACGCCATCAAGTGTCCCGTCCGTGCCAGCCTTCAGCGAGACAGGCGTTCGTAGCCCTTTGATGCCAATACTTTCACGCCGGGCCTCAAGTATTTCGTCCTTGGTGACTGGAATGTATTCCTCGGTGGTGCGCAAATGAATTGTGACTTCCTCGGCACCAAGACGGCGCGCAACACGGGCGCAATCAAGGGCCGTGAACCCAGCACCAACCACAGCAACCCGGCGACCAACCGTCTTTTTGTGACCACGGTGCATATCCAGCAGAAAATCAAACCCGTATTCCGCATGGCCTGTCTTGCCAACCTGACTTCCCTCTGTGTCGCCCCGCAGTGGCAGGGGGATTGCGCTCATGCAGCCGGTGGCCATCAGCACCGCATCAAAATCCTCGCGCAATTGCGACAAAGGTATCTCGTGCTTGTCATTGCCGATGGATACGCCACATTTCAGCGTCACACCAAGGCGCAGTGCGTTCTTGATCTCTTCACGCAGCGTTTTGCGTGGCAGGCGGAACGCGGGGATGCCGTAGGTCAGCATCCCTCCCGGTTGTTCCTCGCGCTCGAAAATGGTGACATCGTGACCCATCAGCGACAAATCATGCGCAGCGGCAACGCCAGCCGGACCAGAGCCGATGATCGCCACCGTCTTGCCCGAGGGAGCATAGAGGCTTTCGTTCAGGCGATGGCCAACATCTTTGAGATCAGCCGCCGCGCGTTTTAAATGGCAAATGCTGACCGGATCACCATTGCCGGGCCAGCCGTGACGGCACATATCCTCGCAGGGGCGCGAACAGATGCGGCCCAGCACACCGGGCAAAACATTGGCCTCGCGGTTGATCTCGTAGGAATCCCCGTGGCGTCCACGCATGATTTCCCAGATATAGGTCGGAATATCGGTTCCCGCGGGGCAGGCAGTCTGGCACGGGACGTTTTCGCGCACCCACCCGAAATCTCGTGGGTCATCGGAATACTCAACATCCTCGGGATCGACGTCGATGCTGAGCTTGGGCGGTGGGAAGCTGTCACTGTCGGCCATTTCATCGGTCCCGAATTCTGCCTCTATTCCTACAGCTTAGAACAAGTTTTTTCGGTCGTCCAGCTTTCTGTCGCCGTCCTCGTGCGAAGTAGTGGTCCTGCTTTTCTGAACAGGTTTGCGGCTGAGTTAAGGTGTATCTCGTTTGGTTATCATGTCGCTTTCATCATTTCCCTGCCGTCAAAGTACGCCTCGTCGGGCACCCGCT
>CAYPUW010000440.1:0-1772 GCA_964413925.1 uncultured Rhodobacter sp.
ACGGCCGGCAGGGCCAGTTCGTCGGCAAAGATCACCACTCCGTCGAGCCCCTCATCTTGGAACTGTTGTGCCCACCGCCGAACGACGCGGTCGATGGCGTCGGGATTCCGGTCGAGATCGTCGCACGTGACGAGCCGAAGTTGACGATAGTGTGTCACCAGGGTTTCCATCAGGCCGATCAATCGTTCTTTGTCCACGGGCGATCGGCTGTCCATTTGGAGGGCGGCGATTCGACCGGATCCCCCCAGCGCCTGCCCGATGGCCCGCCCAAGCAACCGCCCGATCTCGCGATCGTCCGCCGTCACGACGGTCACAAAGCCCGGCAGGGGAACGGGGCGGTCGACGCAGATGGTCGGCGTTCTGGCGGCCCGCGTCTTGGCGAGTTTTTTCACTAGCGTGGAAGCGTCGAGGGGATAGACGATCAGGGCGTCTGCGCCCGCGTCGACGAGCTGTAAGATTGCCTGCGCTTGCCGCGTTGCGTCGCCGCCGACGTCGCGCACGGTCAGCTTGCAGTTCTCGCGGGTCCGAACCCTTGCCGCTATCCCGTCCCGCAGGTTTTCTCTGTACCTCGCACTCGAGATACGATTCTGGGGTGGTGACTGGCGAACTGGTTTTGGTGCTTTTCTGCCGAAGGCGCTGGTTTATGCCATCGTCATGCAGCTCTGCCTGGTGGCCTTCGGGGTCTATCAGCGGCAAACCGGACGCTTTATCAATATGCTGGTGCTGCGTATTGCCAGTGGTCTATTGCTGGGGCTCATTCCGATGGGTGTCAGCTTCTATTTTCTGCCTTCTTTCTTTCTGGGGCGAGGCGTCCTGTTTCTGGCGGTATTGTTCAGTTTTTTGTTTATTTCCATTGTTCGGCTATTTTTCAGAAAAGTAGTTAAAGAGCGCAATATGTGGACGCGCGTGCTGGTATTAGGCGCGGGGGAGAGAGCCGGCTTAATACGTGAAGCGGTTAAAACAGGTGAGATAAAAGGTTTGAATGTTGTTTCATATATTGCTATGCCAGGTGATGAGGGCATGGAAAGTGATGAACTTGTGCGGCAACTGAACAAACCTTTGATTAAATACGTTGAAGCGATGGATATTGATGAAATTGTGATTGCTGTTGATGACCGTCGAACAGGCGGTTTTCCAACTAAAGAGCTGATTGATTGTAAGATGAGTGGTGTAAACATCCTTGACCTGGTGACATTTTTTGAGCGCCGTGCAGGGAAAATCCGCCTTGATATACTGCATCCCAGCTGGTTGTACCTGTCTGAAGGTTTTCATATAGGAGCTTTTAGGCGCATTGGCAAAAGAATGCTGGATATTTTCGTGGTGCTGGCACTGGCACCAGTTGCCCTGCCATTTGCAGCATTGGTTAGTCTCGCCATTTTTATAGAAAGTGGTGCTCGTGAAGGAGTTTTATATAGTCAGATCCGAGTGAAGCAGGATGGTCAGCCGTTTAAAATCTATAAATTCCGCAGCATGGTAACCGATGCGGAGAAAGACGGGGTGGCGAAGTGGGCGTCAAAAAATGACTCACGCATCACACGGGTGGGTAAAATAATACGCAAAGGGCGGCTGGATGAGATTCCTCAGTTATATAATGTGTTAAATGGTGATATGAGTTTTGTCGGTCCACGACCGGAGCGGCCAGAGTTTGTTGAAAAGCTGGCTAAAGCGGTACCCTATTATGAAGAGAGGCATAGGGTTAAGCCGGGCTTAACAGGATTGGCGCAGGTCTGTTATTCCTATGGCGATACAGTAGGCGATAGTATCGAAAAGCT
>CAYPUW010000441.1:0-1745 GCA_964413925.1 uncultured Rhodobacter sp.
TCCGCTCTATACGCGTCAGCGCCCTCATCGGCAATCGCGCCGCCATATCCGAACCACGCGCGCGCTCATCCGGGCTAACCGTCGGGTCATCCACGGCCTCAGGCGTGATCTTGATCACGCTGGTCCAATGGGTGATTTCCGCCAAATCGCGCAGCACCGCCATCGGGTCAACCCCATCGGCATATTGGGCCGAAAGCTCGGCCAACGCGCCGGCCGCATCGCCCTTCATCACCATGTCAAACAGATCCAAAACCCGCCCGCGATCGGCCAACCCCAGCATAGCGCGCACCTGATCGGCACTGGTCTCCCCAGCCCCATGCGCAATCGCCTGATCCAAAAGCGACAGCGCATCGCGCATTGATCCCTCAGCCGCCCGCGTGATCAACGCCAGCGCATCATCAGCGATCTCGATCCCCTCAAGCCCCGCCAGTTTGCGCAGATGAGCAATGGTGTCCTCAGGCTCGATCCGGCGCAAATCAAACCGCTGGCAGCGCGACAAAACCGTCACCGGAATTTTGCGAATTTCGGTGGTGGCAAAGATGAATTTCACATGCGCGGGTGGCTCTTCCAACGTCTTGAGCAGTGCATTGAACGCATTGGTCGACAGCATGTGAACTTCGTCGATGATATAAATCTTGTAACGCGCAGAGGCCGCTCGGTAATGCACCGAATCAATGATTTCGCGGATGTCACCGACGCCGGTGCGGCTGGCCGCATCCATCTCCATCACGTCCACATGCCGCCCCTCGGCAATGGCAACGCACGGCTCGCACTGACCGCACGGGGCCACGGTCGGCCCGCCCTTGCCATCGGTCCCGACGCAATTCATCCCCTTGGCGATAATCCGCGCCGTGGTGGTTTTGCCGACCCCCCGCACGCCAGTCATGATGAACGCATGCGCGATCCGGTCGGCGGCAAAGGCATTTTTCAGGGTGCGCACCATCGCGTCCTGGCCGATCAGATCCGCGAATGTGGCCGGGCGATATTTCAGCGCCAACACCTGATAGCTGCGCGTTTTCTCTACATCCGTGTCTGCCTGATCGCTCATTTATCTTGCCCCGCCCTTTCCTGATCCTCATAGGTAAAGCGGCGGGGCCAAAAAGGCGAGTCCCTCTGCGCGGTAAAACTCGGGTTGCGAGGTAAAACATGGCTTTTCGCATCGAAACAATCGCGCTCGATAATGGAGCGCATCTCGGCATCAGCCCCCTGCCGGGACGGGGTGGTGCGGGCTTGGTCGATTTGGCCAGCATTGCCCGCTGGAAGGCCGATATTGTGGTCTCCATGACGGAGACCTCAGAGATGGAGCGCCACAACATGGCCGATCTCGGTGGGCTGTTGGCGCAGTTTGACATCGCGTGGGCGCATTTGCCGATCCGCGATTTCGGCTCGCCTGACAGCAATGCCCGCTGGCAGATCCTGTCGCGCCGCCTGCACAAAATCCTCGACCATCAAGGCCGCGTTCTGGCCCATTGCTACGGTGGACATGGCCGTTCTGGCATGGTTTTGCTACGCTTGATGGTCGAGCGCGGCATTCCCGCCAAAGGCGCGCTTAAACAACTACGCACAGCGCGCCCCGGAGCGGTCGAAACCGACGCTCAATTTCACTGGGCCGCAAACCCAAGGCATTAAAAGACCAAGCCCGCCCGGCTGACAAACCGCGCCGTTCCAAGTCAGGATCATTTCGTGAAAAGTGAGAGGCTGGACAACGACCCAAACGGGACTCGTTATGGCTGCTTCCTTCCGGA
>CAYPUW010000442.1:0-1735 GCA_964413925.1 uncultured Rhodobacter sp.
ATGTTTTTTATTGGAGCGGATAAAGCCCGCCAGAGGTCCGATGCCGGTGCCAGCCCCGATCAAAATAACCGGCGCGCGCCCGGATGCAGGGCGAAAATCTGGGTTGGGCTGGATAAACGCCTCGATCTCGTCGCCCGGCGCAAGATCATGCAAAAAGCCCGAACACAGCCCGCCTGCCTGCTTGCGCACACAAATTTCCAGCGCGCCTTCTTTGGCGCAAGATGCCAGCGAATAAAACCTTGGCACGGAACTGCCGGGCACCAGAACGCCAACCAGATCGCCCGCGTCAAATTTGGGCAAACGACGGCCAAAGATGCTTTTGAACAGACCTTTTCTAGCAGCCTCAGGCACGCCAAACCGGAACACCGTGGTCGGGGCCTGCACCTCGGCGCCGTAATCAACGCGGGAGATAAGCGCCAGTTTATTGGTTTTACGAAGAGCGGGCGTGTGAACCAGCTCAAGCTCGAACCCAAGAACCGCGCCGATCTCGCGCCCCCAACGAGAAAACTCCTGTGCGGATTGGCGGTCGATCATGTCGAGCGGCAGCATGTGTTTCCACTGCTTTTCATCAAGTGCGGCGCTCACATCATGGGCGAACTGGCAGAATCTCGGGAATTGCCGGTCGCCAAAGCCCAAAACCGCGACCGGAAAGGACGGAGTAGTCTTGACTGCGGCCAGTTGCTTCATAAATGATTTTGCCGAAACAGGGGCCTCGCCATCGCCATAGGTAGCGGTCAAGATGAACATGGATTTCGCCGCCTTATATTCCGGCTTCATGCGGTTCATCGGTGCGGTATGCACTTTCAGCCCTTCAGCGGTGAGGCCGTCATGCAAGGTCTTGGCAAACCCCCATGTGCTGGAGCTTTCGCTGCCAACAAGGATCACGATATTGGCGTGTTTGGCTGCGATGTTTTTCTTGATCCGGGGGGCCGCGCGACGGTTTCGCAACCACATCAGCGTGCCGGTAATCGACATGATCGGGATAACCGACGCCGCAGCGCCGAGGATCAGTCCGAGCCACCACAGGCCCTGACCCGTGTGCAGCATAAAGATGAACTCGTAGGTTTGCTTCATCAGGCTGTTGGCTTCATATGACAACATTTTGCCGGTTGCCTGATCAATATACCCAGTTCCCTGCGCCGTATTAAGCGTGAAAACATCGGTCAGATCCCCTGCATAGGGGAAGGATAACGAGCGGAAATCGGCGATTTTGACGTCTTTTAACACCGCCATTTCGCCGACATTCATAGTGGGGCCGCCGTTTACATCGTTCGGGAAGGCCGGTCCCATACCAACGCCGTTAGGTATATAAGCGAATGTTACCAATGACATATAGATCGCGGTTAAAGACGAAAACAGAAAGCCAAACACCGCGATCCGTCCAATAGCCACATGCCAGCGCTGCGTGCCGGTGCCCCGGACATGTTTAAACAGGTTTTTCCAACCACCCTGACGTTTGGCCGTCATCATCAACCCGGAGACGCTGAGGATAATCATCGCCAGCGCGCCAAATCCGGCCACAGCCCGACCCTTGTTGTCAAACAGCAATGAGCGGTGAAACAGCTTCAACCAACGAACAAATCCAGAGGGTTGATACTCGGTGACCTTGGTGCCAGTCGCCGGATCGATCAGATCGGCCCCCGGCTTGTCGTTCTTGAAATAAAACACGGTAATTTTGCCCGAAGGGCTGCGCTTGATCTGCTCAGCCCCCGGATAGTTTTTAGCGATACGCCCC
>CAYPUW010000443.1:0-1726 GCA_964413925.1 uncultured Rhodobacter sp.
GAGCATCTGTTCGCTTGCGCCGTGACCATCGTTTGCCTGACCGATTTGGGCAAACCCGCGCGTATTCCAGCGGAAATTCGCCGAAAATTGCAGGATAATTGTCTCTAAGCGTTGCCAAGGGCGGCGCGGGATACTGGTAATGTCCGGCCAAGATGCTAAACAAGGCCTAAACAGAGGCTGGCCGTCATAAAGAGCGGCATTTGGCAAGACTTGGCGGGACATTGATGGAAACCCAAACACTTTCGGCTGTGCAGGCTATTGATTTTTCGCTATTTGCGCTATTTTGGCGCGCGTCATTCATCGTCAAGCTGGTTTTGCTGGCGCTGATGTTTTCGTCGTTCTGGTCGTGGGCGATCATCATCCAGAAGTTTCTCAACTTTCGCGTGGCCCGCAAACAGGTCGCCGCATTTGATCGGGCCTTTTGGTCAGGAGAGCCGCTGGACGAGCTTTACGCCAAGATCGGGGACAGCCCAAAGGGGTCGTCAGAAAAGATTTTCTGTGCCGGCATGTCGGAATGGCATCGCTCGCACCGATCCGATGGCGCGCTGATTGCCGGTGTGCAGGCGCGTATCGACCGCTCGATGGATGTGGCGATTGTGCGCGAAGGCGAGAAGCTGGGGCAGGGGCTGACCTTTCTGGCGACCGTCGGCTCGACAGCCCCTTTCGTGGGGCTTTTCGGCACGGTTTGGGGCATCACCAATGCGTTTCAGGAAATTGCCATGCAGCAAAATACCAACCTTGCGGTGGTCGCGCCCGGAATAGCAGAGGCGCTGGTGGCCACCTCGCTTGGCTTGGTGGCGGCGATCCCTGCCGTGATCTTTTATAACAAATTATCCGCAGATGCGAACCGCATCAGTGCCGGTCTGGACGGGTTTGCTGACGAGTTTGCAACCATCCTGTCGCGGCAACTGGACCTTTAGGCGATGGGTGTGGGCGGTGTCGAGATGGGACGGCGCGGCAAGCGTCGGATGCGACGGACCGCAAAACCCATGTCCGAGATCAACGTCACCCCGTTTGTCGATGTGATGCTGGTCTTGCTGATAATCTTCATGGTCGCGGCCCCGTTGCTGACGGTTGGCGTGCCGATCAAATTGCCGAAAACTGCCGCCATCCCGCTGCCGAGCGAAGAGGAGCAACCCTTGACGCTGGCCATCGCCGCAGACGGGCGCTTGACGCTGCAATCCACGTTGATTGTGCGCAAGGATTTGATCCCGCGATTGCGCGCCATTGCCGCCGAACGTAAGAACAACAAGATTTTCCTGCGCGCCGATACCGCAATTCCGTACGGAGCGGTGATGCAGGTGATGGGAGCGCTGAACGCTGGCGGATTTCGCGATATCGGGCTGGTAACCGATGCCGGAGGCCCGACAATGGACGGGCAGGGCAACTAGGCAAGTGATCGGTGAAAACGGGTATATACATATCTGGATTTGGCCATCTCGCCCTACTGGGTTGGCTGCTTATTGGCGGGTTTCTACTTAGCCAGCGCAAGCCGCCGACCATGACCGTCAGCTCGGTTACAATCGTCTCGCCGGAGGCATTCGCGGCGCTCACGTCCAATGCGCCTGCCCCGGATACTGCGATTGGCCAGCCCAAACCGCCCAAGATCGACGCCGTCTCCCCCGATCGACCCAAGCCTGAAGATGCGCCGCGCTTAAATGGTGCAGGGGTGGCTTTGAAGGTGCAAGAGCCGTCAAAATCACCGGATTTGAGCGCGATTACCAGC
>CAYPUW010000444.1:0-1704 GCA_964413925.1 uncultured Rhodobacter sp.
CTGATTATATTGGCTGGGTACGGCCACGTTTGCAGATACCAACGGAACTCACGAACCAACACCGAGCGGCTGAGGGTGCCCAACCTGACCTCAACCTGAACGACTTTCTCGTTCTGCTTAAGCCTACTGTCAGGTTCGTAACTTACGCCCTGCTCATGGTCAGGCATACACGCCGCCATTCAATCCAAAAATGAGACGGCCATGCGCCGCCCGCAAAGAGGAAATCAATCATGATCCGTACTGTTTCTATCGCCGCTATTGCCGCCCTGCTCGCCGTTCCCGCATTTGCCGGTGGGGCCTCCTGCACCAAGGCGCCGCATTCGCAGTGGCAGACCAAAGCTGCGCTGACGACCATGCTTAAATCCCAGGGCCTGACCGTGCGGCGTATCAAAACCGAAGGCGGCTGCTATGAGAGCTATTCCGTCGACAAAAACGGCAACCAAGTGAATTCGGCCTATAATGCCAAGACCTTCAAGAAGGTTGCCAAAGCCGAAGCTGGTGAAGGCTGAGCCGATCGCACCCTCCATACCAGACGCGCATCAACGCCCTTTGATGGTGCGCGTCTGGGATCCGCTGGTGCGCCTGTTTCACTGGAGCCTGGTTAGCAGTTTCGTCATCGCTTGGTTCACCCCGGTTTCTGCGGCCACCCTGCATCACTGGGCAGGTTACGCCGCAGTCGCGCTGGTGCTGTTGCGGGTGATCTGGGGAATTGCCAGCACGGGCCACGCGCGGTTCTCGCATTTCGTCAAGCGCCCGCGCACCGTGTTTCGCTATCTTGCGGACATCGCGCGCGGCAAGGAAAGTCGCCATATCGGCCATAATCCGGCGGGTGGCGCGATGGTTCTGGCGCTGATAATCGGCATGGTGACGGCAAGTATCAGTGGCTATATGATGACCACGGATCGCTATTTCGGGATCGACTGGGTCGAGACATTCCATAAGGTCTCGGTCAACGGATTGTTGCTGCTGGTCGTCCTTCATCTTGGCGGAGTGGCGCTGGCCAGTCTTCGCCACCGCGAAAACCTTGTTCGAGCAATGATAAGCGGTTTCAAGCGCGCTCCCGAAGACACAGGCAGCGAGCAGGTTTGAACCCGAAACCTCAAACACAACCGGGGCGACGCATTGGTGCCGCCCCGGTTGGTTTGTCTGTCGGTTTTCCTGACTGCCAAAATTTATCGCCAAAATTTATCGCCGAAATTTATCGTCGTGCAGTCGTGTCAGTTAAGCTGGCCTGTGGTCGCGCTGTCAACACGATCAACGCCGTCAGCGGGGTCATCAGGAATATAGCCCGTGGTTACGCCTGCCGAGAACATGAGGGTGGCGAGCAGGGCGATGGCGATGGTCACGGCAAATGCGGGGATCTTCTCTCGGGCGGTCAAGGATTTGAGGCTGAAAAGATAGATCAGCAGCACCGCGAACAAAAAGGCCATTGCCTTGCCCAACATTAAAATCACCGCAATGATGCCCAGCGAGAAGCCGACGACCATGATCATGGTCTCGATCTTGATATCCTTTTTGGATTTCTGGTCTGTTGGTGCCGCAACGCTCTGGTCGGTCTCGTCGCTCATACGGAATCTGCCTCGTGGTGGTTTTGATGCAAAGGCCCAATCTATGCGGGCTTGAGTGCAAAAGCCAAGCTGAATTTTTGCCGTGAATAAGTTCAGGTTGATCTGAGACAGAATTTTGTTACCAAGACTTAGGGTC
>CAYPUW010000445.1:0-1704 GCA_964413925.1 uncultured Rhodobacter sp.
GGGCACAAAACAGGCCAAGCTCTCCCAAACCCAAGAGAGCAACGCGCCGGTTTCGCGCCAGCGGAGGGGGCACCGCGCGTCGCCACACCCCGTCTTGCGTCAGGATTTGCTGATCTAGCCCCAGATGATAACGCAGAACATGGCCGCAAACCCAATCGGCCATGCCCTCGCTCAAGCCCGGATCGACCATACGCGCCAATGGTGCGGTCAGGGTCGGGTTGTCTTGAAATCGTTCAACCCCGGCCCAAAGGCTGAGAACCGCCTTGAGGTTAACGTAAGGTGTAAAATCTCGCAGCGGCGAGCTTGGCGCATAGACCACATAGTCGATCAAGGCCGGATCATGATCAGGAGCGTCGGCCAGATTGATCAGCTCGGCCTTGACCCCTGCGCGCTGCAACGACGCGGTCAATGTCTGGCGATAGATCGGCCAATCATCCGCTCTGGCGGCGAAAAGAACCCGCGGGCGCATCAATGCCCCAGACTCGGGCGATGAATATGCGCACTTTGAACCAGCCCGAATGCGATCATCAAGACCAGCATCGCGGTGCCTCCATAAGAGACCAGCGGCAGCGGCACCCCGACCACCGGCGCAATGCCCATCACCATCGACATATTGACGGCAAAAAACAAAAAGAACGTGGTGGCGATACCCAGCGTCAACAGCGCGCCGAAGCGGTCTTTGTTATTCAGTGCTGACACCACGCAAAACACGATGATCAGGGTGTAAAGCACCAGCAAAGAGATGCCGCCGATAAAGCCAAGCTGCTCGGCCAGACTGGTGAAAATGAAATCGGTCTGTTTCTCGGGCAGGAAATTCAACCGGCTCTGCGTGCCTTGCATGAAGCCCCGACCCGACCAGCCCCCGGAGCCAAGCGCGATTTTTGATTGGGTGATGTGATAGCCCGCGCCAAGCGGATCGGATGACGGGTCCAGAAATACGTCGATCCTCCGGTATTGATAATTCTTTAATATCTGCCAAGTGGTGCCGCGCGAGAACATCACCGCCGCCACCATCCCGCCCGCCGAAACCGTGGCTACGGCGAAGTAAATCCAGCTCACACCGGCCAGAAACATCACCGCCGTGCCGCCGATTGACAGCAATAACGCGGTCCCCAGATCCGGCTGTTTCAGCACCAGAAAGGTTGGCACGGCGATCAAAATAAGCGGCAGCAGCACCCAAACCGGACGCGACGCCTTCTCCGGCTCCAGCCAGTCGTAATAAGAGGCCAGCGCCATCACCAACGCAATCTTCATCAACTCGGAGGGTTGCAGCCGAATGACGCCAAGGTTGATCCAACGCTGCGCGCCCATGCCCACATCGCCAAAAAACTGCACGCCAATTAGCAAAAACAGCGATATGGCATAGGCCAGACCGGCGACATTGCGCCAGAAATAGATCGGGATAAACGCCACAATCAACATCAGCACAAAGCCGACGGCGAATTTCTTGGCCTGTGAGGCGGCCCACGGCTCAACATTGCCTCCGGCGACCGAATAAAGCATCACAAAACCGATAAAGGCCACCGCTGTCACCAACAAGATCAGCGGCCAGTTGAGGTAAAGCACCTTGCGCAGGCCGGTCGGCACCGTCTTGAGGTTGTGGACCAGATAGCTCACGCTTGGTCGCCGAGATTGACCTCGGGACGTAAATCCAAAAGCTTGCGCTCGTTCTTGATTCGGGTGCGCTGGCTTTTCGGATAGGCT
>CAYPUW010000446.1:0-1704 GCA_964413925.1 uncultured Rhodobacter sp.
CGTTTTCCCATCGGGCGAGAACCTTGGCGAAAACATCATCCCTTGCAGCGCGCCGATTTTCTTGCGTCGCATAGTGTTGAGATTGAGTAAAAACACATGCGGTACGCCGGTTTCATAGGATGTATAGAGGATTTTAGAGTTGTCCGGCGAAAAGCGCGGTCCCAACACCAACGAGCGATCATCGGTCAAAAATTGCAGGTTGGCCCCGTCATAATCCATCATCGCCAAGCGTTTGAGGCGCGCGTTCTTTGGCCCGGTCTCAGAGACGAAAACCACGCGGCTGTCAAAGTAGCTTTTCTCGCCGGTGAGCCGCGAATAAACCGAATCTGCGACTTTATGCGCCATCCGCCGCCAATCAGCGCGGGTGCCAACAAACTGCAATCCCTCGCCAAGAGCGGTCTGGGCGAACACATCAAACAGACGAAACTTAACGGCAATTTTGCCGCTAAGACGCACCGAAACCGAGCCGGTAATTAGCGCCTGTGCATTAATCGCTTTCCAGTCGGAAAACTGGATCGGCGCGTCAAAATTGTTGATACCGGATACTTGGGCCTTGCGGGGGATGGCGCGAAATATGCCCGAACCCACAAGGTCGGATACCACCACTTGTGCCAAATCATCCGCCAATTGCTGTGCTGCCGTGTTCTCGGCGACGAAGGCCGGGACGGCGATGGGCATCGGTTCAATCACCCCTTCGGTGATTTCAATGCGCAAGGGTCCGGTGGTTTGCGCGGCTATAAATTGCGGCGCAAACACCGCTGTTAAAAACAAACTAAGGGTCGAAATTATTGCAAGAGGTCTCATTTGATCCTCATCTTTTCAGGATTGAATGTCATTTCTACGTCGCGCCAATGCTCGTATTTCTGAGCCGGGAGATCAAACCCTTTCGCACCACAACGCAATATTGCGCGTCTTGCCGCCTCATATGCCTGTTTTGACGCAGCATTTGAGCCGTCAGTGCTCGAAATCAGCCGGATCGTTCCCGACTGGGGCTTGCCGTCGCGGCCAAGCGAAACCCCGACCGTGACCGTCACCCGCAACGCGTCGCTGGAAAGCGAGCCAATATTCCAGCATTCCTGCACCGCCAACCGCAGCCCATCCTTTTCGCTGCTGGTCAGAGGCGGGCCAAGCGGCATGGTTTTTGGCACGGCTTTTGGTGCGGCCACAACGGGTTTGGGGTCATTTTTGCCACCAGCCTGCGCCTGAGCCAGCGCTTTTTCGATCTGACTGGCTGTGTTGACACGTTTGGCAAGATCACGAGGCCGCCCCTTTGGCCGACTGCTTCGAACCGGCGCGCGCGGACTGGTCTTGGTGTTGCTCTCTGGCACAATCCGCGTTGAGGCCTGCTCCGGCGCTTTTGCTGTCGTCTTGGGGATTGCCTTGGTGGCCGCAGCATCCGGCACGGTGGCCTTTTGGGTCAGGTTGGATTTTTCCGCCGATGGATCGGGCGCGGGCGCGGGGGTGGTGTCAATTCTTGGTGATGATGGCTCTGGCGGGGTCACAATCGCCAGCCGATCCGGCACTTTGATACCAGTATTGTCGCGCGCCGCAATCGGGTCAGTCGGCGTAAGCAGCGTAACCCCCGGAGCGTCGGGCGCGCTCGGCTCTGGCATATCGGCAAGCACGGTTTGTGCCTTGGTTTTGATCGAGCTGGTAATCGCGCTCAAATCCGGTGATTTTGACGGCTCTTGCACCTTCAAAGCC
>CAYPUW010000447.1:0-1688 GCA_964413925.1 uncultured Rhodobacter sp.
AAGTGGGACGCTTGATGTTGCTAAAAACGGGCAGTTGAGCGGGCGTTTGCTATTGGAGGTGAAAAACTGGCGCGGCCTGTTGGACCTGCTCGTCACCTCCGGGGTTTTGGACACGAACCTCGCCGCCACAATCAAAAGCGGCATTGAGCTTTTGACCCTCACATCAAGCGACCCGACCAACCTGAAAATTCCGCTGGTGTTGAAAAATGGCAATATGGCACTTGGGCCGATCCCGCTGGGATATGCGCCGAGATTTATTCGCAACTAGGGTCCTGACCCTAGAGCCTTGGCTCCAACGTTCGCACCATAAGTCAACTCCAGTGACCGCTGTTGAAGAAAACCACGGTCGTGCCGGACCTTGGGGTGGTGCGTTCCTGTGTTTGATGGATGAAATGGTGTCTTAACAACCGTCGCAGCGCGGATCAGACGCTCCATCTGCCGCCCCTGCGGCGGGATCAGCGAACGGAGCGTTGGCGGAATGCATGTTTGCCTCGATCAAGTGACGGTGGAACATGGAAATGTCTGGCATAGGCGCTGGAGAAATGGGCGGAGCTGGCAAAACCTGTTGCGAGCGCGATTTCGGTGATCTGCATGGATGAATTGCGTAACAGATTTTGGGCGCGCGCAAGTCTGATTATGCGGTAATATTGCATGGTCGGCGGACCAAGTTTTTCAGTGAAAAGCCGGTTGAGTTGGCGAGGGCTAACACCAGAAATATGCGCCAATTGTGGCAGGGTCAGCACATCGGCCACATGGTTTTCCATTACCTCTACGGCGTCTAGAATCGCCGGATTGGTGGTGCCGACCCGTTCGACCAATCCGGCCCGCTGTTGGCCGCCTGCGGGCCGGATCTGGGTGTGCATGAACCAGTCGCTGACTTTGCGGGCAAAGGCTGTGCCGTGCTGCGCGGCGATCAGGGCATGCATGAGGTCAAGCGGAGCAGTGCCGCCCGCGCAGGTCACCCGGTCGCGGTCAATGACATAGAGCGAGTGCTCAATGACCAGATCGGGTGAGATTTCCGCAAGGGCCGCGGCGTGTTCCCAATGAACGGTCATGCGTCGCCCCGCCATCACCCCGGCTTTGGCCAGAATAACCGGCCCGGCGGACACACCGCCAAGTAACGTGACCTTGCGCGCCATTTGTGCGATCCAACCAAGTATATTCTTGTCGGAAAATGTTTCGGGGTGCCCACCGGCAATGACAAACAGCTCATCCAGATCCAGCATATCCCCGATATGCGCCTGCGCGGTGATCAGGGCTGCTCCGGAGCTGCGGGGGGCGTGCTTATCGGTCGAGATATTCACGATTTCATAGAGCGTTTTTTCCCCGAGCAGGTTTGCGGCCCGAAGTGGCTCGACAACACAGGCATAGGACATGAGGGCAAATCCGGGCAAAGGAAGCACGCCAACGCGGCGGGGTTTGGTGTTTTTGTTGCTATTGTCCATAATATGAAACTAAGCGTCTGTTATTTGAAAGTCAAACCAAGCCAAGAGCGCAAGAGTATCAAAACAACAATCGGGACTGGTTCATGCGCTATTCGGCCCTCAAAGTATTCACCCAAGGCCTGACCGGCAACAAGGGCTGGAAACCGGTCTGGCGAGAACCGGACCCAAAACCGGCCTATAATGTCATCATTATTGGCGGGGGCGGGCATGGTTTGGCAACCGCGTATTATCTGGCCAAGGAAT
>CAYPUW010000448.1:0-1685 GCA_964413925.1 uncultured Rhodobacter sp.
AGTGCAAATCGTGATCTTCGCGATTCTTTCGGTGATCCTGACCTTTATCGGGCGCAGTCTTATTCACAAATACGGCGATGGCGGCGAGCAAAACCACAGCTTGAACGCGCGCAGTGCGCTGATGATCGGGCGGCACGCCGAAGTTATCAGCTTTGTCGGCCCCGAGGGCAATGTCATCATCGACGGTATTCGCTGGCGCGCGGTTTGGCCCAAAGGACAAATGGCCTCCCCCGGTTCAACGGTTGAGATTGCCAGCGCCGAAGGCATGACGCTTTTTATTAAAGGCGCGAGCGATTCTTAGGGTGTAGACCTTGCGACGGCTCGCTCCTCACCCCGCCGCAATCTCACGCACCCGCCCCTCCAGCCAATTGAGGTCGTGGTCCTCAATTCCCAACTCGCGCAGATGCCCCGCCGTGTTATAAAGATATTCTGTGTTTGGCCCGCGCCCGCCGATTGCATGGGCAATGATCTGAGCCTGCTCCTCCAGTGAAAGTGAGCCGCAATATTGCACGTGGCTTTCGTCCATCACGTAACAAATCGCTTCCTCGCGCGTTCCGTCGCGAAATGTCACATGATGGACCTGCTCCAGATAGGCCGAGGAGACCAACTCGCGCTCGCGCAACATCTCGATGGTCTCCTGCGCGATGTCGGCGGCCACATAAAACGCCACCCCGTCGCAATAGCTTTGATCGCTCCGATCAAGCGCCAGCACCAAGCCGGGGTCGGCGACCGAGCCTCTGTGGTGGATGGAGCGCATTGAAAATGAGCGCGCGAACCCGTTTAGGCGCGCAATACGCCGCCGCTCGCAATCAAATCCGGGCTGCCAGACCAAAGACCCATATCCAAACACCCAAAATCCGTTTTCAATCATTTGACTGGCTCCTTTTGAAAGCAGGTGTATAAAGCGGCTTGGTCGGGAACAAAAGGAGTCGCTGATGCGAAGTTTGCTGGCAATTGTGCTGATCGCGGGTGGCCTCTGGTCCGGGTACTGGTTCATCGGTTCCAGCGCCAAGCAAGCCGTGCTAGAAAGCTGGTTTGCCGATCGTCGCGCCGATGGTTGGACAGCACAGTATTCTAGTTTCAAAGTGGTGGGTTTTCCCAACAGGTTTGACAGCCGGTTCAAGGATCTGGAGTTGAAAGACCCTAACTCCGGCATCGGCTGGAAGGCGCCTCTGTTCAACATTCTGGCGCTGTCCTACCAGCCAAACCACATCATCGCCGCCTTTGCCCACAGCCAAGTCGTCTCTTTGCCGGGCGAAGATATTCAGGTCGACAGCACCAAAATGATGGCAAGTGTTACGTTTGAGCCAGACACACTGCTTGCGGTTCGTCGCACAGAGCTTCGCAGCGCTGACCTGACAATTTCAGGCTCAAGCGGCTGGAAGATGCAAGCCGACAAGCTGAACCTCTCGACCCGACGCAATGCCGATACCGCACTTGCCCATGATGTGGTGTTTGAGGCGCAAAATCTCACCCCGACCAAAGAGTTTCGTCAAAGCATTGATCCCAAAGGACAACTTCCGGCAACTATCGAGACCCTCTATTTGGACATGACGCTCGGGTTTGATGCCCCTTGGGACCGGATTGCCATTGAACAAGGCGCGCCCAAGGTCACAAAAATCACGATCAACAAGCTTGATAGCGCGTGGGGAAACCTTGGTCTCAAGGGAAATGGGACGCTTGAT
>CAYPUW010000449.1:0-1680 GCA_964413925.1 uncultured Rhodobacter sp.
GCCAGTCGACCTTGTTGAGTTTGCGCACGATCACCACCTCGTCACGGTTTGAACCAACGGTGCCGTAATAGTTGAACCCGTAGGATTGCTGGGCGTAAGCGCCGATCATGTGGGTAGGTTTCATCGTCGTCCTTGTGACAGAGTTGTGGATACCGCCGCGCAGTCCGGTGATTTGCGACCCCGGCGTGTTCACGATCTTTTCCTGTGCGTGATACATATAAAGGGTGCCATCCTTGATCCGCTGCGAGACAACGGCCCGCGCGGTCAGCGCCCCGTTGACGTTAAACACCTCGACCCAGTCATTATCGACGAGGTTGGCGCGTTTGGCGTCGTTTTCGGAAATCCACACGCAAGGCCCGCCGCGATTAAGCGTCAGCATCAGCAAGTTATCTGAATAGGTCGAGTGGATGCCCCATTTCTGGTGCGGGGTGATGAAGTTCAACACCACATGCGGCTCGTTATTACGCGCGGCCTCATTGACCTCGGGCGTCACCGCCTTGGTGTCAATCGGAGGGCGATAGGTGACAAAACCTTCGCCGAACGCCCGCATCCACAGGTGATCTTGATAGAGTTGCTGACGACCCGTGAGGGTGCGCCACGGGATCAGCTCGTGAACGTTGGTATAACCGGCGTTATAACAAACATCCTCGCTCTCGATGCCCGACCATGTGGGCGACGAGATGATCTTGCGCGGTTGTGCGGCAATATCGCGAAAACGGATTTTCTCGTCTTCCTTGGATTTGGCCAGATGGGCGTGCTCACGACCCGTGAATTCCGACAGCGCGTTCCATGCCTTGACGGCAACCTCGCCATTGGTTTCAGGGGCCAGCATCAGGATCATCTCGGCGGCATCAATCGCGGTTTCAAGCTTGGCGAGGCCTTTGAATTCGCCCTCCTCGGTGACCACACCATTAAGTTCCTTGAGGTGTTTGATCTCGACCTTGGTGTCCCAAGAAATCCCCTTGCCGCCATTGCCAAGCTTATCCAAAGCAGGGCCAACAGTGGTGAAGCGCTTGTAAAGATTGGGGTAATCACGCTCGACCTTAATAAAATTCGGCGCGGTTTTGCCCGGTATCAGATCACATTCGCCTTTTTTCCAGTCCTTGACCTGATCTTGCGCAATCTCGGAAGGGGTGTCGTGCAGGATCGGCAACGAGACGATATCGGTCTCGACCCCAAGATACCCCGGCACAATTTCGGAAAACTTTCGAGCAATGGTTTTGAAAATATCCCAGTCCGATTTGCTTTCATAAGCCGGATCAACCGCCGCCTGAAGCGGGTGGATGAACGGGTGCATGTCCGAGGTGTTCAGGTCGTTTTTCTCGTACCATGAGGCCGCAGGCAACACGATATCGGAATAGACCGCTGTGGTGGACATCCTGAAATCAATGGTCACGAGCAAGTCAAGCTTGGCGCCCGGAGCCTCATCATGCCACTTGGCCTCGATCGGCTTTTTACCGCCGTTTGTGACCAGATCATTGCCGAGAACACCACTATCGGTGCCAAGCAGATGGCGCATGAAATACTCATGCCCCTTGCCGCTGGACCCAAGCAGATTAGAGCGCCACACAAACAAGTTGCGCGGCCAGTTTTCCGGTGCATCGGGGTCTTCGCACGACATCTCGAGCTTGCCCGACAACAGTTGACTGGCAACAAAAGCCGGAATTTCCTGCTTGGCCT
>CAYPUW010000450.1:0-1669 GCA_964413925.1 uncultured Rhodobacter sp.
GTATGGTTGGCTATTTATCGGGCGCTTGGAAATATCCACGTCGCGAATTTTTGGAATCACGTCGCCTGCGCGATAAACCTCGACCCAATCGCCAATGCGAATATCGCGCCCTTGTCTGATTTGCTGGCCCTTTGAATCGACCCCGGCAATATAATCTTCGTTGTGTAAAGTTGCATTCGCCACCACCACCCCCCCGACATTCACCGGCTTTAGCCGGGCAACCGGGGAAAGTGACCCGGTCCGGCCCACCTGAACCTCGATATCTTCAAGATAGGTATGCGCGATTTCTGCCGGGAATTTATGAGCGATTGCCCATCTGGGCGTGGTTGAGCGAAACCCGAGTCTGGTTTGATATTGAAGGTCGTCAACTTTATAAACCACGCCGTCGATATCGTATCCCAGAGTTGCGCGCAGGGCTTCGATCTTCGTGTATTGATCCATCAGCTCGTCAACGGTGCTTGCGGTGGCAAATAATGGGTTTGTCGAAAACCCGAACTGCTTGAGTTTTTGAATAGCCAAGGTCTGAGATTGCGCCAGAGGTGTGGATACTGCGCCCCAAGCGTAGGCAAAAAAGTTTAGCGGTCTGGATTTGGTGATGCGGGCGTCTAGTTGTCGAAGCGAACCAGCAGCTGCATTTCGTGGGTTGGCAAATGGCTTTTCGCCAGCATCAGACTGACGCTGGTTAAGAGCAAAAAAGTCGGAATGTTTCATGTATACTTCGCCGCGTATCTCTAACACATCTGGTGCATTTTCGATCTGAAGCGGAATATCTTTGATGGTTCGCGCATTCTCAGTGACGTTCTCGCCCGTCTCGCCATCGCCGCGTGTTGCGGCCTGAACCAGAGCGCCATGCTCATATCGTAAGGACAAGGACAGGCCATCAATCTTCGGCTCTGATGTGATAAGAAGGTCTGCTCGTGCAGAAAGATTGAGATATTTTCTGATATTTTCTAAAAAGTCGTCGACATCCTCGCGACTAAAAGCGTTGGATAAGGACATCATCCGCTCGGCATGAACCACTTTGGTAAAGCCACCGGCAGCAGGGGCACCGATTTGATTGCTGGCGCTGTCTCGACGTTTTAGCTCGGGAAAGCGGATTTCGATTGCGGTGTTGCGGCGTTTTATGGCGTCATATTGTGCGTCATTCATCGAGGGCGCATCTTTGGTATGATAATCTTGGTTGGCTTGGCGTAACACCCGAGCAAGCCGCGCAAGTTCCTCTGATGCCTCATGCTCAGTAAGTGAAGCTATATCCTTTTCAGACGGCATGTACTGATCCCTCAATCGCGCAAAAAAACGATAATTCCGAGGCGCTCAGAGGTCCAGTTTAATTATATGTCTGCGCGAAATTTCAGGCGCTAACCGCCATTGGTCCGGGGAGGTCAACTTGTTCAGGGTCGCGCAGCACATACCCCCGCCCCCAAACGGTTTCGATATAATTCTGCCCGTCAGTTGCCACTGATAGCTTCTTTCGCAGCTTGCAGATAAACACGTCGATTATTTTTAATTCTGGCTCGTCCATACCGCCATAAAGATGATTTAAGAACATCTCTTTGGTCAATGTTGTCCCTTTGCGCAGGGATAACAGCTCCAACATCTGATACTCTTTTCCAGTCAGATGCACCGGCACCCCATCAACCTCAACGGTTTTTGCGTCAAGATTGACCAA
>CAYPUW010000451.1:0-1658 GCA_964413925.1 uncultured Rhodobacter sp.
ATCGCAAAAACGCCGTGGTCAACTGGGATCCGGTCGATATGACCGTTCTGGCCAATGAGCAGGTGATCGACGGCAAGGGCTGGCGCTCCGGTGCGGCGGTTGAGCGGCGGGAGCTGACACAGTGGTTCTTTCGCATCTCGGATTTCTCCGGCGAGTTGCTTGAGGCGCTGGATGGTTTGAGTGAGTGGCCGGAAAAAGTGCGGCTGATGCAGAAAAACTGGATTGGCAAATCGCGCGGCCTGCAATTTTCGTTTGATCTGACGGCGGCGCAGGGCGAGATTTCTGGGATCGAGGTCTATACCACGCGGCCCGATACCCTGATGGGGGCGGGCTTTGTCGGCATTTCGCCCGATCACCCGTTGGCCAAGTCGCTGGAGGCGGATAGTCCCGATCTGGCGGCGTTTTGCGGGGACTGCCGGCGCATGGGCACGAGCGAAGCCGATCTTGAAACCGCCGAAAAGAAGGGGTTTGATACCGGCCTGCGGGTGAAACATCCGCTTGATCCCGATTGGGAGCTGCCGGTTTGGATCGCCAACTTTATCCTGATGGATTACGGCACCGGCGCGATTTTCGGCTGTCCGGCGCATGACCAGCGCGACCTTGATTTCAGCCGCAAATATGGGCTGCCGGTGGTTGACACGTTCACGGCGCTCAAAGATGGCGCGCCGGTTAGCGATGTGGCTTTTGTGCCGCCCAAAACCGAAACCGTGCAATGGATTAACCATTTCGCAGGACTTGATGCGGCTAATGGTCAAGAGGCCATCGACGTGACGATTCGCTTTGCCGAGGCGGCTGGCTGGGGCAAAGGTGTCACCAATTATCGCCTGCGCGACTGGGGCGTTTCGCGCCAACGCTATTGGGGCTGTCCGATCCCCGTGGTCCATTGCGACGATTGCGGCGTGGTGCCGGAGAAAAAGGAGAACCTGCCGGTTGAGCTGCCAAAAGATGTGACATTCGACAAACCCGGCAATCCGCTTGATTGGCATCCAACATGGCGCGATACCGCCTGCCCAAAATGTGGCAAACCGGCACGACGCGAGACCGACACGATGGACACCTTCGTTGACAGCTCGTGGTATTACGCGCGCTTCACCGCCCCGCGCGCGACCTCGCCGACCATTGCCGAGGACGCCGAATACTGGATGAATGTGGACCAGTATATCGGCGGGATCGAGCATGCGATCCTACACCTTCTATATGCCCGCTTTTTCGCCCGCGCCATGAACCTGACCGGACATCTGCCCAAATCGGCGATTGAGCCGTTCAAGGCCCTGTTCACCCAAGGCATGGTCACGCATGAAACCTATGCCACCGCTGGCTCTGACGGGCGTCCGGTTTGGCGCACCCCTGACGAGGTTGATAAAACCGATAGTGGAGCGGTTTTGCGTAAAACCGGCGAGCCTGTCGAGGTTGGCCCGATTATAAAGATGTCGAAATCCAAGAAAAACGTGGTCGATCCCGCCGATATCATCGACCAATACGGTGCTGATACCGCGCGCTGGTTCGTGATGTCCGACAGCCCGCCCGAGCGCGATGTAGAGTGGACCGCCTCAGGGGCCGAGGCGGCGTGGAAACATTTGCAACGGATCTGGCGCTTGACCGTCGAGATCGCGGAGGCCTCGGGCGACGATCAGCCCGATCTGGCGCTTGAAAAAGCC
>CAYPUW010000452.1:0-1644 GCA_964413925.1 uncultured Rhodobacter sp.
GTAAGGCCGAGGAACCGGCTCCGTCCTATACCGAATTTTCGATCCACGATCTGATCGAGGATGTGTTGGAGAACGAGCATCTGGCCGCGCCTGACGGCCAAATCGAGTTCGTCAATGATGCGGCAACCGATTTGATGGTGGTGGCCGATAGCGAGCAGGTGTTTCGGATATTATCCAACCTCGTGCGCAATGCACGCCAAGCGATTATGGCGTCGAAACTGGTTGAAAACGGGGTGGGACAGATCGAAGTCTCGGCCAGAGTTACAAATGGTAACTGGTTGATTTGTATTAATGATACCGGGCCGGGCCTGCCGAAAAAGGCGCTTGAAAAACTGTTCAAACCGTTTGAGGGCGGGATGCGAAAAGGCGGCACGGGCCTTGGTCTTGCCATCGCGTTTGAGCTGGTCGAGGGGCATGGCGGCACGCTTGAGTTGGCCCATAGCAGCGAAAAAGGCACGCGTTTTCGCATAACGCTGCCCGCGCGGCAGGTGACGGAGGCATAAGTCGCGCTTGGCACCATTTCTCGCTTGCATTGGCGGTAGAGCAACGCTAAATGCGACGCTTGATGCACCGGTAGCTCAGCTGGATAGAGTACCTGACTACGAATCAGGGGGCCGGGGGTTCGAATCCCTCCCGGTGCACCAAAATACAAACTTATCTTGTTGGGATTAACTGGCTCTGGTCGGATAATCGGTTGGGTCTTTCTTCAAAATAACCTTCACAACCTGGTTGATTGAATTAGTTCGTTTGCCATCATGTGGCGTGTTGGAATTTATGCAGATTTTGCCCAATTCCTAATATAGTCGTGATGCAGCAAGCGTTTCGTTATTTTACAGCCCTTTCTATAATTGAAACGCCCCTACTTTTCGGTGCCGTATGTTCACTTCTTCCCAGCAGCCGAGGCTTGCCACGCCTGCATCTGCTGCACCAGAAAAGCGCGGATTTGGGGGAGCAGTTTGATGTTCTGCCAACTGACATGGAAATTGACCGCGACGTTATCGACCATGGCGAAGCTCTGACAATCAACTAATATCCCTGATTTCGTCAGCGGAGACCCCTTGGATTTGAGGCAACCACCCACCCAAAACGAAAAGATATCCTGTGGCAGCGGTGTGGTTTTCGGGGAGATGGTGAAAGTTTCCCATGAACGCGGATAGTCCACTTCGCGAAATACCTTGTAATATCCCGTCGCGGGATCGCGCTCGATAATCTCGTTTTGATATTGGCCGGTTGCGTTCCAGATATCGGTGAACTTCCCTGCCGTGTCCAGATATCGCTGACGATCCACCTCGCTCAGGACAACCATCCGCATGAGCAGGTTTTCAGGATAGTTCTCATCGAACGGTTTATAGCCGGGGACCGCCTTGGTCATCTCGTGCGGGCCAATCTCCAGATTGATGTCGCTCGAACTCACGTCCAGCCCCGGCAGGTATTTCAACCACCACGGCATGCCGCCACCGAGGGCATCGACGTAGCGGCGGGGAATATCGAATTGCTGATCCGCCAAGGTCACGCGTTCGGTGCTAGCGGGATCAGCGGCCCGAATGGCTGAATAGGCCACGGCACCAACAGCCGCTATCGCAAGGGTTGCGAAAATATACCGGAAAGTTGTTTTCATCTGTCACATCTGGAACACCAGATCCC
>CAYPUW010000453.1:0-1643 GCA_964413925.1 uncultured Rhodobacter sp.
ATGAAAGCCGCTTCCGCATATTTTTCCGAAATGATGACCAATCCGTCAAAAATTCTTGAACAGCAGGTCAGCTATTGGGGCAAATCCCTGCGACATCTGGCAGCGGCACAGGAGAGTCTCGCCGCTGGCGAGGCGGTGCCTGATGATCAATCGGCACCAGATCGCCGCTTCAAAAGCGAAATGTGGAATAGCCATCCGTATTTTAATTTCATCAAACAACAATATTTGATGTCGTCAGAGGCGATCGGCCACGCCATCGAGGGGCTTGACCATCTCGACGCCACCGAAAAGCGCCGGGTTGATTTTTTCGCGCGCCAAATCGTTGATCTGATGTCACCGGCCAATTTTCTCGGCTCAAACCCCGAGGCGCTTGAAAAAGCTTTGGCTACGAACGGGCAATCGCTGGTTGATGGGCTGGAAAATCTCGTGCGCGATGTGGAAGCCAATGATGGCGCGCTCGCGGTCACGCTGTCTGACCCAAATGCGTTTGAAGTTGGCAAAAACATCGCGACCAGCGAGGGCTCGGTGGTGTTTCAGAACCGGATGTTTCAGCTCATTCAATATGCGCCGACCACGGAAAAAGTGCATAAAATTCCACTGATTATTTTTCCACCTTGGATCAACAAGTTCTATATTCTTGATCTTAAAGAGAAAAATAGCTTGATCAAATGGGCGACCGCGCAGGGATATACCTTGTTCGTGGTCTCTTGGGTCAACCCTGACGCCAGTTATGCCGATGTGGGTATCGATACTTATGTGACCGAGGGTTTTTTGACGGCGATCAACGAGGTCAAGAAAATCACCGATCAGCCGCAGGTTAACGCGGTCGGCTATTGCATCGCCGGCACCATGTTGTCGGTTACTTTGGCCTATATGGCCAAAATCGGCGACAAATCTATCCGTTCGGCGACGTTTTTTACCGCCTTGGCCGATTTCTCTGATCCCGGCGAAACCGGCGTGTTTTTAGAGGCGGATTTTCTGGACGGTATCGAGGCCGAGGTCGCCAGCAAGGGCTACCTTCACCGTTTCTTCATGCAACGGACATTTTCTTACCTGCGGGCAAACGATCTGGTTTACGGCCCGGCGATCAAATCCTACATGATGGGAGAGGCCCCGCCCGCGTTTGATCTGCTCTATTGGAACGGCGACGGCACCAACCTCTCGGGACGCTTGGTTACCGAATATTTACGCAAGTTCTGTTTCAATAATGAGCTGTCAAAGGGCGAGTTCACTTTGCTGGGCAAAACCCTCTCGCTTAGGGACGTGAAAACCCCGACATGCGCCATCGCCTGCGAAACCGATCACATCGCCAAATGGCAGGGCTCTTTTGCCGGGATCAACCAGTTTAGTGGCCCCAAGATGTTCATCCTGTCCGAGAGTGGCCATATCGCCGGGATTGTTAACCCGCCGAACCGGGACAAATATGGTCACTACACCAATGACGCCAAAATGGTCTCGCCTGACGCTTGGAAGGAGGGTGCCGAATTTAACAAAGGCTCTTGGTGGCCAAACTGGGAAAACTGGCTGTCGCGCCGCTCAGGAGCGATGATCCTGCCGCGAGTTCCCGGCGACGCGAGCCATCCCGTGATTGAGCCAGCACCGGGTTCTTATGTCAAGCACCGGCCAACTGATTGATAAGTATA
>CAYPUW010000454.1:0-1640 GCA_964413925.1 uncultured Rhodobacter sp.
GCGGGCGCTGGGTGACGGTTTGATGGCGATCACGCTTTACGGCCATTTTCGCAGCGAGCATTTGCTGGTGCATCACCGCTATGTTGGCACGCCGCGCGATCCAGCGACGGCACGATATAATCAGGGGTTCCATCGGTTTTTCGCGCGGGTTTTGCATAAGTCTCTGGCGTCGTCGTGGCGGGCAGAAAAAGCCATGCTAGCGCGAAAGGGTCTGGGGGCGTTTCACCGCTCCAACCCGTTTTACCGCTACGCGGCGCTGGAGCTGATATTCTTGGCGGTGGCCTTTCTAATCGGCGGCTGGGAGGGCGTGTCGCTGTTCGCCTTTCAGGCGGGCGTTGCCATCTGGCAGTTGGAACTGGTCAATTATGTCGAACATTACGGCTTGACCCGCAAACATCTCGGTGATGGTAAATACGAGCATGTGATGCCGCATCATTCATGGAACTCGGCCCATAAGGCGTCAAACTGGTTGTTGATCAATTTGCAACGCCACTCCGACCATCATTTCAAACCAAACCGCCGCTATCCCCTGTTGCAAAACTATGGAGCGGATCAGGCCCCGCAACTGAGCCACGGCTATCCGGTGATGACCGCAATTGCCATGGTGCCGCCGGTGTGGAGGCGTCTGATGAACCCGCGCGTGCGTAAATGGCGCGCGGCGTATTACCCCGAGATTGTGGATTGGGCGGCTTATAAATCTGGCAGCAATCCGATGCCTGCCGGGGCGAGTTGACGGGCTGCACTAATCATCAGTCAGTTTGCCTTGGGATGCATCTCCGCCCTGATTTGCTGGCGCAAAATATCAATCGGGATCATTTTGCCGTCGCGCATGAAACCCCAGAAGGTCCAGCCGTTACAGCTTGGCGCACCTTCAAGCGCTGCGCCGACCTGATGGATCGAGCCGCGCGCATCATGGGCGATCAGGGTGCCATCGGCGCGCACCTTGGCTTGGTGGCGACCGTTCAGCGATTTCAGGGTTTCGCCGGGGTTGAGCATGCCGCGCTCGACCAATTGGCCGAACGGCACCCGAGGCTCGGCGCGTTTAGAGGTCGTTACCTCAAGCGATGAGCGATCGTATTTGCGGGCGTTATCAATGCGGCGCTGGGCGACCTTGCGGTAAGCTTCTTCGCGCTCGATGCCGATGAAATTGCGGCCAAGCTTTTTGGCCACAGCCCCTGTCGTGCCGGTGCCAAAGAACGGGTCGAGCACCACATCGCCGGGGTTGGTTGAGCCGACCAAAACGCGGTGCAGCAGGCTTTCGGGTTTTTGGGTTGGATGGGCTTTGACGCCGTTTTCATCCTTCAAACGCTCGTGGCCATTGCAGATCGGCAAGACCCAATCGCTGCGCATCTGGATACCCTCATTGAGCGCCTTCAGCGCCTCGTAATTGAAGGTATATTTCGATTTTTCCGACTTGCCGGCCCAAATCATTGTTTCATGGGCATTGGTCAGCCGCACGCCGCGAAAATTCGGCATGGGATTGGATTTGCGCCACACCACATCGTTCAAAATCCACAGACCGGCATTTTGCATCTCGGTGCCAACGCGGAAAATATTGTGGTAAGACCCGATCACCCAGATCGCGCCGTTTGGTTTGAGCAAACGTCTCGCAGCCGCCAGCCACGCCTTGGTGAACTTGT
>CAYPUW010000455.1:0-1633 GCA_964413925.1 uncultured Rhodobacter sp.
GAGCAAAGTTCACCTCGGCCTTTGCTCCGCCCAGAAACGCAATCATCACCAGACGACCATCATTGGCCAATGCCTTGATATTGCGGGCAATATACTCCCCGCCCACCATATCCAAAATCACATCGACCCCGCGCCCAGCGGTCACCTCGCGCATGATCGCGACGAAATCCTGCTCGCGATAATTGACCGCAATCTCGGCCCCAAGCTCGCGACAAACCGCACATTTCTCGTCCGATCCAGCGGTGGTAAACACCCGAGCGCCCATCGCCCGTGCCAACTGAATCGCCGTGGTTCCAATGCCCGACGAGCCGCCATGCACCAAAAAGCTCTCCCCCGCCAACAGCCCCGCGCGCATAAAAACATTCGACCAAACCGTGAAATAAGTCTCGCATAACGCCGCCGCGCGAAGCATATCAAAACCCTTTGGCAGTCGCAGCGCATGATCCTGATCTGCCACGGCAAATTCCGCATAACCACCGCCCGGCAACAGCGCACAGACCGCATCACCAACCGCCCAGCGGCTCACTCCTGCACCGATTGCTGCAACAGTTCCAGCCCCCTCCAACCCCGGCAAATCCGAGGCCCCCGGCGGCGGCGCATAAGCCCCCGCACGTTGCAGCGCATCAGGCCGATTAACCCCCGCCGCCTCCATCCTGATCAGGATCTGACCCACGCCCGGCACCGGCACCGGGCGCTCAACCAGTTCCAGAACCTCTGGCCCTCCGGCACGGGAAATTTCGACCGCACGCATGGTTGACGGCATATTCATAATCTCACTCCTCGCTCAGGATTTCGACGGCACGTAACCCGGCAAATCATCCATATGCCGCGCCTCGGGAGCCTCGATCTTATCCAGTATTCGCCCCGGACCGCGCATAAACCCTTGAAACAGCGGATTATTCCTGAGGTTCCCCTTAAGCTTTTCAAACTGCATCACATTGTCGATTCGCCGATCCAAAAACGCCCATGTGGCCTGATGATCTTCGCTGTCATCCCCCAGCCAAAACAGCAACGTCGAGGAATAGACCCCCGATAATATCGCCCGCTTAGAGTACCAGTTCACATCGCGCGAGCTGTCGCCAAGGGTGTTCCAGATCTTGTCACAAGTCCCCCAAATCGCCGCCGCCCCGTCGCTGGCATGGGTCGGCATGGCAAAGAAAACCACACCCCGACGCACGATCTCTTTATCATCAGCCGCCTCCAGGCGAAACCGCACCCCGGCCACCACTCGCGCGCTATAACGCATCCCGCCAAGGTCCGCGCTCGCCATCCGCGCCAACATCTCGTCGTCGCCCGCACGGTGATAGGCCAGCGCCAGATCAAGCGCCCCTCGCGGGCAAGCCAGCCGCGCCAGCCCCGCCTCAACGCCCGAATCAGACAGCGCCGCGTCAAAAGATTGCGCGCTCCAGCCATCAAACGGCACATGAACCAAAATCGCCGCGAGCAACCGCTCCCGTGCCTCAGTCAAATGATTTTCCTCAGTTTTCTGCGGTTTTTGCGACATGATCGCCTCCTCAAGCTGCAGCAGGAGTGGACATCCCCCCAACGCCTTGCTATAGGCCACGTTCCTGCAATTCTTGCAACTCTAGACTTAGAAAGGTGGTGACACCACATGCAGGTATCGGTTCGTGAT
>CAYPUW010000456.1:0-1633 GCA_964413925.1 uncultured Rhodobacter sp.
AGCTTGCCCAGGTCTCCCTTTTCTATGGTGCTAATGACCTTGATGGGACTGTGGCGAGCTTTTGCCCGACGTGGCCCCCGAGCATTGCGCGCGCATCAAGGAACTGACCCGTGCAGGCGCCTATGACAACGTGGCGTTTCACCGGGTGATTGACGGGTTTATGGCCCAAACTGGTGATGTGAAAAACGGCAATATGGAGCAGAATTTCAACATTCGTTCCGCAGGAACTGGCGGCTCTGATTTGGCGGATGTGCCGGCTGAGTTCTCAAAAATTCCGTTTGATCGCGGTATGTTAGGCGCTGCACGCTCGCAAAATCCCAACTCCGCCAACTCGCAGTTTTTCATCATGCTGGCAGATGGGCATTTCCTGAACGGCCAATATACGGTATATGGCCGTGTGATCTCCGGGATGGAGCATGTGGACAATATAACCAAGGGAGAGCCGCCAGTAAGCCCGGATCGGATGATTTCGGTTAAGGTTGCGGCTGATTAAACATGAAAAAAACCGTCATTCGTTTTATCGCCGTTTTGGTGCTGATTGTGGCCGCGTTCGTTGGCTACAAATATCTGACTCAACCCACATTTGACGCTGTACCGCCAATTCCGCCCGCACCGACCGAATCGTCGGCGACAAGCGCGCCTGCGGCTAAGGCTGCCAGCGACACCGGGGTTACGGTCCCCAAAGCAACCACAAGTGCTGCCAAGTCTGGCGATCCGGCGGTTGTGCCGACGGGAGATGTCTTGCGAATCGAGGTTGCCGGTGCAAATAGCGGCGTCATAAGGATCAAGCTGCGCCCCGATCTCGCCCCCAATCACGTGGCCCGTATCGAGGCGCTTGCCAAAGCCGGAAAGTATAACAACGTCATTTTTCATCGGGTGATCGACGGCTTCATGGCCCAAACTGGCGATGTCCGCTTTGGGATCAGAGGCGATAATACCCAGAATGCCGGCATGGGAAGCTCGGACCTTCCCAATCTCAAGGCGGAGTTTTCGCAAGAAAAATTCACCAAAGGCGTGGTCGGCATGGCCCGCGGCTCCAGCCCGGATTCCGCCAATTCGCAGTTCTTTATCATGTTTGCGGACGCGCCGGGGCTGGATGGTCAGTATACCATTATCGGCAAGGTCATTTCCGGTCAGGACGTGGTTGATGCGATCAAAAAAGGCGATAGCAGCCGCAATGGCTCGGTGGTGGAGCCTGACTATATGAAATCCGTGCGCATCGAATAGGGGCGGTTTTCACGCCTCATTTGGGTGATTTTCCCTGCCAATTCAAACCTTTTGGCGATCAGACTGCGTAAAAGTGGTCTGATCGCGGTTTGCTGTCGCGCTCTCATATCTGCGTGAGGAGGGCTATGCCTGCGACAAAACTGTTGCCAGACTTGTCCTCAGTCCAAACCAAAATGGGAAGAAAACATGAAAAATTACCGGACTCTGGCCCTTGCAGGGGCGATTATTGCGAGCTTGGCGGTGCCGGTTTTGGCACAGGTTCAGACGTGGCAATATGAGTGGCCCAACACTGATTTCACCAAAACTTCGGTTGATTTCAACTCGATCATGAGCGGTGGCCCACCTAAAGACGGCATCCCCGCTATTGATGATCCGAACTTCATTTCGGTCGCTGACGAAAGCCGCA
>CAYPUW010000457.1:0-1632 GCA_964413925.1 uncultured Rhodobacter sp.
AGACGCAACGCCGCGCGGATCAGGCCTTGGGTGTCTAAATCGGGGTTATCGCTTACGGTTTGGGCAATCACACCTGCCGCCTCGCTCTGACCATAGCCAAGGTTCACCAGCGCCGAAAGCGCATCCGCACGCGCCGCTGCCATCCCGCCTGTCTGCTCCGGTTGAGGACGCCAAGCCGGAGCTAGCGACGGCTCGATCACCACAGTTTCGTCAACCATCGCCTGCTGCGCGCCAGCCGCCCCCATCGCCATGATCGCCGGGGCCTTGTCTTTCAGTTCAACAATCACCCGTTGCGCCAGTTTCGGCCCAACGCCTTGCGCCGACTTGATCGACGCGACATCCCCGAGCGAGATCGCCCGCGCGACCCCCTCAACCCCGAGCGTGCCTGCAATCGCAAGTGCCGCCTTGGCCCCCACGCCCTGAACCGAGGTCAGCAAAAGATGCCACTCACGCTCTGCCAAAGTGGGAAAGCCGAACAGTTGCAGATTGTCCTCGCGCACCAGCAAATGGGTATAAAGAGCAACCGTGCCACCCGATGCGGGCATCATCGCCAATGTGGGCTGTGCGCAATAAACCACATAGCCAACCCCCTGCACATCGACCAGAACATGATCCTTGCCGCGATAATCGAGCCGTCCAGTCAGCTTGCCAATCATGCTTTGGCCTCTGCTTTGGCAAGGGCCGCATCCAGCCGACTGGAAAACTCCACATGATGCGTGTGACAGATCGCAATCGCCAGCGCATCGGCGGCATCAGGGCCGCTTGGAACCACGCCTCCAAGCAGGGTTTTGACCATATGCGCCACCTGCTCTTTTTGCGCGTGCCCAACACCAACCACGACTTTTTTAATGGTGTTGGGCGCGTATTCGGCAACCTTCAAGCCGTATTGTGCTGGCACGAGCAGCGCGATGGCCCGCGCTTGCCCAAGCTTTAGCGTCGCCGCCCCGTTTGAGTTAACAAATGTCTGCTCCACCGCCGCCGTATCCGGTTTAAAGCGCGCGACGACCTCGGTGAGTTGTTGATGCAGGCTCAAAAGCCGCTCCGCCAGATCTCCTCCGCTTGAGGTGCAAACACCGTTGCCCATGTGCGAAAGTTTGGAGCCGGATTTTTGCACCAGCCCCCAGCCCATATTTCGAAGCCCCGGATCAATCCCTAAGACCAACATATCGCCCCTGCCCTTTACGCCTGTTTTTCAAACGCATAGCACGAAACGGGAACACTGGCCAGCGCCGAGTTGAAATAGTTGCAGATCCGCCACCCTTGCCAAAACAATATCGCAAAAAAATGGCGAATTTTCACTAAATTCACCACAAAAAGCGCCCGAAACACCCGAATTTGCCGGTTTATCGCCAAACCGTGTCGTTTTTAAATCACGCCCGCAGCCTATGCAAAACATGCATCTCCGGCATGCAGAAATGCCAATTGTGGGGTTGAGGATTCGGTCCTAGATAGCGGGCATCAACCGGCGCTACTCCGGCCAACACTTAACAGAAGGACGTGCAACATGGCACTTTTCGTAAACACCCGCCCGGCACCTTTCGGGGCCGTTACAACTCTTCGCATCACCAATTCGTTGGATAATTTGCGCATGGCGCTGATTGACTGGAATTCCAAACGCGAGACCCGCGCCGC
>CAYPUW010000458.1:0-1632 GCA_964413925.1 uncultured Rhodobacter sp.
GGCGCGCTTGACGTACAGATGGCGCATGAGGAAAATAGTCACGATCACGAGCTCACGGGAGAATTTGGCGGGGGCAACGAGGCTGAGGTGGCCCTGATGGAGCGCGCCCATAGTCAGAAACACACCGACGAGCGCGCCGCCAGACTTACATTCGTCAACCAACTTTGCTAACGGTGCGCGGGTGCGAATAATCGGCGCAGTGGTTGGTGCGGTGGTTGGTGCAGTCATTTTGCGCTCTCGTCGGTGAAGATATGCTCGGGGGCGGGAAATTTGCGCGCGCGCACCTCGCTCGCATATGCGGCGGTCGCCTGCGTGGTGGCCTCGCCCAAGGCGGCAAAGCGTTTGACGAATTTGGGTTTGAAATCGGTGAACAGGCCGAGCATATCATCAAGCACCAGAATTTGCCCGTCGCACTCTACAGAAGCGCCAATACCAATGGTGGGGATGGCGATTTTGGCGGTGATCTCGGTGGCCAGAGCAGCGGGAATTTTCTCCAGCACGACGCTAAACGCGCCAGCCTCGCTCACCGCTTTTGCATCGGCCATAATCGCCTGCGCTCTGTCGCCGCGACCCTGCACCTTATAGCCGCCAAACGTGTTCACCGCCTGAGGCGTAAGGCCGATATGCGCCATCACCGGAATGCCGCGCGCAACCAAAAAGGCGATGGTGTCGGCCATATGCGCGCCACCTTCGAGCTTGACAGCCCCGGCCCCGGTCTCGGCCATGATCCGCGCGGCACTGGCAAACGCCTGTGCGGCGGATTGCTCGTAGGAGCCAAACGGCATGTCCACCACCATCAGCGCGTGGGAAACGCCACGGCGCACGGCGCGGCCATGCATCAGCATCATCTCCATCGTGACCTCTAGGGTCGAGGGCAGGCCGTGCAGCACCATGCCAACGGAATCGCCAACCAGAACCACGTCGCAATGAGGATCAACCAGTGCCGCCATTGGCGTGGTGTAGGCGGTCAGGCAAACCAGCGGGGTGCCACCCTTTTGGGCCTGAATTTGGGGGGGGCTTAGCGAGGAGGTCTTGGCGGATGCGCTCATGGCGTTTATCTCCTTTGATCGCCGACCTTTGATCGTCGGATCGGCAGGCACGGTTTGTTGACATTGACATTTGAGGGCGAAAAGCCGGGGGTGCAAGGGGATTTTGCAAATGACACTTAGGATAACCGTCCAACGGGGGCTGTTTTGCTGGCATTGCTGCCGATTGGCCGAGGGTGGGGTTGTTGAATTTAGCAGGCATAGCAGATTGCGGGTGACGCGGACATTCGCCTTTTTGGGGCTACATGCCGCAATCATTCATCTTACATTGCCTATTACTGGCATTGATAGGAATATTGCCAAGAGGAACCACACAAACGGACTATAGCTCATGAATGAACTTAAAAGGATTGAAAGCGCACTTCTCGACGATGACGGCTCATGTCGAGATGTGAATTTTCTCGCGCCATCATGGGATGGAGTGGCACAGTTTATTAAATTTCTAGAACAGAAATTCGGGGAACGATCAGCGATCAACGCCGAGGGTAATTCACTTGTCGAACCGCATTGGAGAAAGGTGAAATCTTCGGTGTTGGAAACAGGTCCGGTCTATCTAAAATATCGAGACTCCTTTGAAGTATTTAAC
>CAYPUW010000459.1:0-1630 GCA_964413925.1 uncultured Rhodobacter sp.
ACGTTTACCGTTTGCAAGGCGTTAAGATCAACGACAAGCATATCGAAGTGATCGTACGCCAGATGCTGCAAAAGTGGGAGATCGCCACCAGCGGCGGAACCACGCTTTTGAAGGGCGAGCATGTGGACAAGGCCGAGTTTATTGCCACCAACGCCAAAGCCGTGGCCAATGGTTTGGAGCCGGCAACAGGTGCGCCGATCCTTCTCGGGATCACCAAGGCCAGCCTGCAAACCCGCTCGTTCATCTCGGCGGCGTCGTTTCAGGAAACCACACGGGTTCTGACCGAGGCGGCAACCCAAGGCAAACGCGACAAGCTGATCGGCTTGAAGGAAAACGTGATTGTTGGTCGCCTTATCCCGGCAGGCACGGGCGGTGCGTCGCAAAAAGTGCGCAAAATCGCAGCCGATCGCGATGCGGAGATTATCGGACAGCGCCGCGAAGAGGCCGAGGCAGCGGCGGCCCTGCTCGCTCCGATCGAGAGCGAAATGGAGATGGGCATCCACGGCGAAGAACCGGACTCCGGTCTGGTGGACACGCCGGAAATGTTCAGCACGCCGCAGCCTGACTGAACTTTATCGCCATAAGATAAGAAAAAACCCCGTCCGCAATGGCGGGGTTTTTTCGTGGCTCTGGCGCAAGAAATAACGCTGGTCATTTCCATGCGCCCGAGGCAAGGTCGCTCGGTTCGCCAAAGGTTATTTTCATGCCCAAATCAGACAACATGCGCGGCGCGCTATTGATGATGCTGTCAATGGTGGCGTTCACGCTCAATGACACATTCATCAAATCGGTATCGGCTGATGTCCCGCTGTTTCAGGCGGTGTTCATTCGCGGCCTTCTGACCACCAGCCTGCTTGGCGCACTGGCCGTTGGCAGAGGCTCCTTTGGACAGAAAATCCCGCGCGCCGATCTCAACATGATCGGGCTTCGGACCATTGGCGAGGTGGGGGCGACGATCTTTTTCCTCACTGCCCTGTTTCATATGCAAATTGGCAGCGCCACGGCGATTTTGCAGTCCCTGCCTTTGGCCATTGCTCTTGCGGGGGCGGTATTTCTTGGCGAGCCGGTTGGTTGGCGGCGATATTTGGCGATTGTCGTCGGCTTTGTCGGGGTCATGCTGATTGTACAGCCCGGTGCCGCCGGATTTAACCGCTATTCGGTGTTCGCGCTGGTGGCGGTTGGCTTTGTGGTGTTGCGCGATTTGACCACCCGTCGGTTGAGCCGGGCGGTGCCGTCGATATTGGTTGCGCTCAGTGCCGCGTTTTCAGTGACACTTCTCGGAGCGGTTGGAACCGTGATCGAGGGTTGGCACGCGGTTCCTTTGCGCGTAGTTGCCCTGCTTGCCGGGGCAGGGGTGTTTATCTTTGCGGGCTATATGCTGGCGGTGATGGTGATGCGGGTTGGCAATATCGCCTTTGTTTCGACCTTTCGCTATACCGCGCTGATTTGGGCGCTGGTGCTGGGGTTTGTTGTTTTTGGCGAGGTTCCCAATCGCCTGATGCTGGTTGGCAGCGTGATTGTGGTGGGCATGGGCGTTTTCACCCTCTATCGCGAGCGCCGTGCCAGAAAAAGCGCGGCGGGATCAAGCCCGCCCTGTTGACAAGGTTTGCGACTCCTTTTATACGCGCGC
>CAYPUW010000460.1:0-1623 GCA_964413925.1 uncultured Rhodobacter sp.
GGGCCTGACCGTCAAGCAAGGCATCACCGCCGTTGCCACGGCCAAGAAACTGGGCTGGAACGACGTCAAATTCCTGAACACATCTGCCGGTTTTTTGGGCCTCATCGCGGCCATTCCGGGTGGCGTTACCGAGGGGCTTTATGCGTCCTCTGGTTGGGTTGATCTAGGCTCGCGCGCGACTGAACCAGCGCCTGCTAAATTCATCGCCGACTACAAGGCAAAATATGGCAAACCTGCAAGTGGCTTTGCTATGTTGGGTTATTCGGCGGCTGAAACATTCGTCAAAGCGCTTGAGGCGGCAGGTCCTGATCTTACACAGGCGAGTTTCATCAAGGGAATGGAATCGCTCAACTACTTTGACCCGTTGACGGACAGCCAGATCACATATGGTCCCAACGATCACCGTGGTGCCGATGATATCGTGATCTCGGTCGTGAAAGATGGCGCTTGGTCGGTGGTTTCGCGCAATTAACCTGCGCACGTGCTATCCGGGCAGGGCGTTCTAACCAGCGGCCTGCCCATTTATCCGAGTAGGGGCGAAGATGATTATCACCGAAATCCACGTCGAGCGTGGCAATATCCGCAACATTAAATCCGTTACCCGCGACGCATCCGACCTGCCTGGTGGTGCCGCGCGACTGGAAATAGAAGGCTTCGCGCTAACAGTTAACAATGTCACCTATGCCGCGTCCGGCGAGGTGCTTGGGTATTGGAAATTCTTCCCCACGGACAATTCCGACTTCGGCATTGTGCCTGTCTGGGGCTTTGCCCGCGTCATTGAAAGCAATGCACCCCATCTTGAAATCGGCCAACGCCTTTACGGGTTTTTTCCCATGGCCAGCCATCTTGATATTGTCCCTGAACCACGCGGCAGCGCCATTGTGGTTGATATCGCCCGCCACCGGCGCGATCTACCGCCAGTTTATAATGCTTACACACGTGCCGGTGCCCGCAACGAAGCGGATGACGTGTTAAAATCAATTTTCTACCCGCTTTTGGGGACCTCCTACTTGCTGTTTGACTTTCTCAAAGACAATAAATGGTTTGGGGCCAGCCAGATCATCATCGGCAGTGCCTCCTCGAAAACCGGCCTCGGATTATGCAAATATCTGGCCGAGGCGCGCCCTGACGGCCCGCGCGTCATTGGCCTGACGTCGCGGGGCAATCGTGACTTCGTCGAAGGGTTAGACACCTGTGATCAGGTGGCCACATATGACGCGTTGGAAACGGACATCGCGCAGATCCCCAGCGTCTATGTAGACATGGCCGGAAATGCCGATGTGCGCGCACGATTGCATCACCATCTAGGGGATCAGATGCTGCATTCCGCCGCCGTTGGCACCAGCCATTGGGACAAATTCGAGCCCATAGGTGATTTGCCCGGCGCCCGTCCACGCTTTTTCTTTGCGCCGACGCAAGTTGAAAAAAGACGCGCCGAATGGGGACCGGGCGAGATTGAAAAACGGCTTGAAAGCGCTTGGCGGCGGGTCGCGCAAACCAGTGACGACTGGATGCAAATTACCGTCAGCGAGGGGCTGTCGCGCGCTCCAGATAGATATTCCGAGATCGCGGCGGGAAAAACCTCCCCCGATACCGGACATTTTATTAAACTTTAGGGCAAAG
>CAYPUW010000461.1:0-1615 GCA_964413925.1 uncultured Rhodobacter sp.
AACTGCACCAAATCAAACCCCAGCGTCAGGGTCGCTTCGCGCTCTGACATGAGCTTGTTTTTAGGGTAAACGATGGTCAAAATCACATTCAGCGCAATCGAGGCGGTGATGGCCGTGATGCTGAGTCGCGGGTTCAAAATAAGCCCAAGCTGAAAGCTCGCGAACATCAAAGCGCCGCTTTGCCCAACTATGGCCACCCAGCGCAGATAAATCAGGGTGCGCAGCCGAACCCACTCGCTGCGCGCATGCCCGTTGAGCAGATTTCGGGGAACCGTTACCACTCAGATCCCCTCCTTCATGTTTCGCAGCCCTGACATCATGATCGGTACGCCCAATGATAAGGGGCCGATACCGCCGGATCAACCGATAGGTTCGCGCCAAGTGCGTTGCTGTTTGACCATCCCGTCGGCACGCGATAGAAAAACCCAAGGTTAAGGGCAAACTGGGGCGGTCATCATGACAGAACGGACATTGCGGGAAATCGGCGAAGACAACTCGCTGTTGTTACTTGATGACGACGAGCCATTTCTGCGCCGTCTCGCCCGCGCCATGGAAAAGCGCGGCTTTGCTGTCGAGGCGGTTGAAACGGTTGCGGCAGGTAAGGCGGTGGCCACGGCCCGCCCTCCGGCCTATGCGGTGGTTGATTTGCGGCTTGAGGATGGCAACGGCCTTGATGTGGTTGAAATCCTTCGAGAAAAGCGCCCTGATGCCAAGATCGTGGTGCTAACTGGATACGGTGCGATTGCCACGGCGGTTGCGGCGGTCAAGATCGGGGCCACGGATTATCTCTCAAAACCTGCCGACGCCAATGACGTGACGGCGGCTTTGTTGGCCGGTGTCGATGACCGCCCCCCGCCACCGGAAAACCCCATGTCGGCAGATCGCGTGCGTTGGGAGCATATTCAGCGGGTGTTTGAGCTTTGTGATCGTAACGTCAGCGAGACCGCCCGGCGTTTGAACATGCACCGTCGGACCTTGCAGCGGATCTTGGCAAAACGCTCGCCAAGATAGGCCGGGCCATCAATTTTTGGTGAGTATGGTGTTTCGAGTATTTCTGGAACACTGATATTCAGCCGAGCATATCAAACAGCATTTGATGGCGCGCGCTGAAATCCTGTTTGACCTCTGCGGGTGGTCGTAAGGCGATTTTCAGAGTGTTGGCAATATCAGAGGTCGGCTTGGCAAACAGCTTATCCGCCTCGCCGTGATCAAATCCGGCGATTTGCACAGCCTCCATCCACGCCGAAATCCGGTCCGCGCGCTTGATCTGTTTTTTCACCGCAACTGGCAATACAGCAGGCAAACCAAACCGCAGATGGATCGCTGCCATCAGCCGATCATCCAGCTCTTTATACCCCGGCCCAACCGCTGCCTTAACCGGCGAAATCATGTCGCCGATCACAAACTCCGGCGCGTCATGCAACAACGCCGCCAAGCGCCATTTGATCGCTGCCTTGGGGTAAAGGACGTGAAAAATCTCTTCGACCAGCAGCGAATGTTCGGCCACCGAATAGGGAAACTCGCCAATCGTCTGCCCGTTCCAGCGCGCCTGAAACGACAGGCCACGGGCGATGTCCTCGATTTCGATATCAAGCGGCGACGGGTCCAGCAGATC
>CAYPUW010000462.1:0-1595 GCA_964413925.1 uncultured Rhodobacter sp.
GCCATTTATGGCCACAAACCGGATCATTGTCAGAACCGAATATGGGACAATAGCCGATTATTTTGTGGCGTTGGACAAAAATCTGGTCGATTTTTTCATCAGCTATCTCGGGCCGAAAGCCGAATATCCAACGGATGCCGCCTCATTCACGGCGCTTAAGCTTGGGGCCGAATCGCTTGTGCCCGTAGCCTGCCCCAACCCTGACGGCACGCGGCGTTGGTGGCTGCCGGAGCGATCGACCAGTCCAATTCCCTGCCTTCACAACCTGTCTGATCATTCGCCCTGGCCGATCAAAAATCATATGAAAAAGACCTACTCGGACCAAACCTTCAAATCGGTTTACGATTCATCTATTGGTACGACTTTGCGGGAAATGGCGATCGAGGGGTTCGGCTTGGCTTGGTTGCCACAAACACTCGTTTGCGATGATTTGAAAAGCGGAAGGCTGGTTCGGGCGGCGGAACCGGTGAATGACATTCCTGTCGATATCATGATTTACCGATGCTTAAAATACAACGACCCCAGAGTGGAAAAATTTTGGAATATCCTGCAACAGGAAAGGCTCCAGAGCGAATCCTGAAAGGCTGGAGCCAATCGCTGATCCTGATGAAATGGGCGTGGGAACAAAGAGTAATCACCACCAGATTTCTCTTTTTCGGGTGTCGAGCAATCCTGCACTGGCATAGCTGAGGTTACCTCATGCGTATTATGCATGATGTATACCAATATCGGTATTAGACGGGTTGCTCCCGCCCTGCGCATAGTTTTTTAGAATACCAACCAACGGGAGAATACCAATGAAAATGAATAAACCTTTTGCAGTGCTTGCCGTCGTGTCAGCGGCGGTGACATTGGGCGCGACTGCCGCGTCCGCTGAAAGTACGCTGGATATCGTCAAGGCGCGCGGAAATTTGCGGTGCCAAGTGGGCCAGCCATCTCCGGGCTTTTACAACCTTGATGCCAACGGGAACTGGTATGGTCTTGATGTATCAGTTTGTCAGGGCGTTGCGGCCGCGATTTTTGGCGATAAATCCAAACTGGAAATCCAATCCGTCAGTACTCAGGCGCGCTTCACCGCCTTGGCCAATGGCGAGTCCGATCTGCTGTCGCGCACGGCCACTTGGACATTGACCCGCGACACCCAGCTTGGTCTGGATTTCGTCACACCCAACTTTTACGACGGCCAAGGCTTTACCGTTCGTAAAGACAGCGGCATCACCAGTGCGTTGCAACTGAAAGGTGCGCGTGTCTGCGTAACCACCGGCACAACCACCGAGTTGAACTTGGCCGACTTTAGCCGCACCAATAACCTGAATATTCAGGCGGTGACGTTTGAAGATTACAACGTGCGCGATGACACTTTTCTAAAAGGCGGCTGTGACGCGACAACCACCGACAAATCGTCATTGGCCGGCAATCTTCAGGCTTTTCCGGTTCCATCGGATTATATCATCCTGCCCGAAACCATCTCTAAAGAGCCGCTCTCTCCTGCGGTTCGTCAGGGTGACAACCAGTGGGAAGACATCGTGCGCTGGACCGTGTTTGCCATGATCAACGCCGAGGAACTTGGCATCACCCAAGCCAATGTTGACGAC
>CAYPUW010000463.1:0-1592 GCA_964413925.1 uncultured Rhodobacter sp.
AGTGCTATATGCACCGTCAGGCCAGCTTTATTCCGGCCTTTTTCCCTGAAGGTACCGTGGTTGGTCAGGATGCGGATTTCTTCTACTTTCCGGCCTACGCTAGCAAGAATCTCGGCAAGCCGGTTCTGGGTGCAGGCACCGTTTGGGCAATCACCAATGACAGCCCCGGTGCGCAAGCCCTGATCAAGTTTCTGGAAACCCCGAAAGCGCATGAGATTTGGATGGCGCGCAAGGGCTTTTTGACGCCGCTCAAAAGCGTGAATACCGACGCTTTTGGTGATCCGACTCTGAAGAAGATGAACGACATCTTGCTGAACGCAACCACGTTTAGGTTTGACGGTTCCGACCTGATGCCCGGCGCTGTTGGGGCAGGTTCGTTCTGGACCGGCATGGTTGACTATGCAGGTGGCAAATCCGCCAAGGATGTCGCCGACGAAATCCAGGCGTCTTGGGATGCGATCAAGTAAGCATATGTAAAACAAACGGAAAATCCGGCGATCCATGCCGGGTTTTTCACCAAACGGGCGGCGTAGACGCGCCCGAGCGAGAGAGATCACCATGCACCCTGCCCTGCAAGGCCTGATTATTATCCTCGTCGGTATCGGCGGATGCGTCGCTTATTTCTACTTTTCCAACCAGTTTCTGGACAAGGTTCTGTTTCCTCCCCGTGGCCCCAATGCCGGACGCAACATCAACCGCGCCAACATGATCCGGCCTTGGCTGTTTTTGGCCCCGGCGATCCTGATGCTGAGCGTCTATCTGGCCTATCCGGTGGTTGAAACCCTGCGCTTGTCCTTGACCGAGCGCATACCCGGCGGAGGTTCTAAATTCGTCGGACTGGATAACTATCGCCAAATGCTGGGCGAGCCTAAATTCTGGGAGGCGATGCGCAACAATATCCTGTGGCTGATTGTGGTGCCGGCCTTTTCCACCGGCTTTGGCCTGCTGGCGGCGCAGCTTACCGACCGGATCAAATGGGGCAATATTGCCAAATCGCTGATCTTTATGCCGATGGCGATCTCCTTTGTCGGGGCGGCGGTGATCTGGAAGCTGGTTTATGACACACGCCCGGTGGGTCAGGATCAAATCGGGATCTTGAACGCAATCTACCTGACTTTTGGCGGCACCCAGCCGCAAACTTGGCTGACCTTGCCGATCTGGAACAACTTTTTCCTGATGGCGGTGCTGGTGTGGATACAGACCGGCTTTGCCATGGTGATCCTGTCGGCGGCCCTGCGCGGTATTCCCGAGGAAACCATTGAGGCGGCCATCGTTGACGGAGCAAACCCGTTTCAGGTGTTTTTCAAGATCAAGGTGCCGCAAATCTCTGGCACTATTGTCGTAGTCTGGACCACCATCACCATTATCGTTTTAAAGGTGTTTGACATCGTGTTCGCCATGACCAACGGCCAGTGGCAGACACAAGTTTTGGCCAATTACATGTATGACAAGCTGTTTCGCGCCAATGATTGGGGGGTTGGCTCGGCCAGTGCGATGGTCATCATGCTGCTGGTCACGCCGATCCTGATCTGGAACCTACGAAATGCGCGCAAGGAGATGCGCTGATGGGCAAAATCGCCGGTTCCAAATCC
>CAYPUW010000464.1:0-1585 GCA_964413925.1 uncultured Rhodobacter sp.
CGAGCTGGTGTGATGGACTACGCCGCCCTTGGCGCGCGCATCGCCAGCCTGACCGGGGGCGAGAGCGATCGGATCGCCCTGATGGCGACGGTGGTTTGCGAAGTGCATCACGGCGACGAGCGGTTCGACTGGACCGGATTTTACCGGGTGGTCGGCCCCGGGCTGCTCAAGATCGGTCCCTACCAGGGCGGCCACGGCTGTTTGGTGATCCCGTTTTCGCGTGGTGTGTGCGGCGCGGTTGCGCTGAGCGGGCAGGCGCAGATCGTGGCTGACGTGGATGCCTTTCCCGGCCATATCGCCTGCGCGTCGTCCACACGTTCGGAACTGGTGTTGCCGGTGCGTGACAGCGCCGGGGCGCTGATCGCGGTTTTTGACATCGACAGCAATCGACCGGATGCCTTTGACGACGCCGACCGGGTCGGGCTGGAAGCTATCCTGCGCGATACTTTTGCAAGAGCCTGAGATGACCGTCGCCGGACCGGGTCTGGCGCTGGCGCCGCCCGACATTTGGACTGCATGTGGCCGCGGCCTCGGGATGCCTCCGGCGGAGGTATTTTGGCCAAGAAGAAACCGGTTTCGCAGCCGTGTCCCGGCATGATAGGGCGACTGCCATGAGTGATTACAATCCACCCGACGCACCACTGGCGATCCTGCACCATGACCACGAACTGCTGTTGGTGGACAAGCCTTCGGGGCTGTTGTCGGTGCCGGGCAAGGGGGTGCATCTGGCCGATTGCCTGATCGCGCGGGTGCAGGCGGTGTTCCCCGAGGCGCTGCTGGTGCACCGGCTGGACCGCGATACCTCGGGCGTCATGGTGTTTGCGCTTAGCCGTCATGCGCAACGCCACCTGGGGCTGCAATTTGAAAAGCGCCAGGTCAAAAAGACCTACCTGGCGCGGGTCTGGGGGCATGTGGGTGAAAAGACCGGGCTGGTCGATCTGCCGCTGATCGTGGACTGGCCGAACCGGCCGCTGCAAATGGTCGATCACGAAAACGGGCGTGCGGCGCAGACCGAATGGCGGGTTTTGCGCCACGAGGAAAACGCCACCCGCATGCGGCTGTTTCCCAAGACAGGGCGCAGCCATCAGTTGCGGGTGCATATGCGCGAGATCGGCCATCCGATCCTGGGCGATGCGTTTTATGCTACGGGCGAGGCGCGCAATGCCCCGCGGCTGATGCTGCACGCCGAAAGCCTGCGCTTGCGCCACCCGGACGGCGGCAAGGGCTTGACCTTCAAGGCCAAGTGCGAGTTTTGAGCGGCCGGGCGTCGGGTCGCTAAACCCCGACCGGCAACGCGCCGCCGGGAATGCGCAGCACTTGTTGCAGTCGGGGACTGTTCTCTGTACTTGGATTTGCAATCTGGCGGCGAACTTGCCGCTGTTGGTTAAACGTAGTCGGGTTTGCGGTATGGCTTTCAAACGAGTTCCCCTTTGGAAAGTCAAACGCGAGCTGCGCCGCATCGGGCGCCAGATCAGCCAGGACTTTCCGGACTGGGTGCTGGATCATCTCGAATACTACCGCTACCGGTATTTTTCCCGCCACCAGATCACCCTGACCGACGGGGCGCGGGCTGGCGCGGACAAGG
>CAYPUW010000465.1:0-1584 GCA_964413925.1 uncultured Rhodobacter sp.
AACCATCCGCTGCGACAAATTCAACGGCAACAGTCCTTTTCACACGAAGAAGCATATGAAAGGGGAAAAATTGCCGCGAAGCAATACTGGGAAGCCGCTGGCCCCTTGGCCAAAAACATCGGACCCGAGCGCACCGAAGCGATCCGTATCCAGCTTGGTCTTGGCCTTGGTGATGCGGCGTTTTTCCTTGGCGGCAAGCCTTCGAGTTTTGAGGCCGTGGCCGGTAAGGCGCGCGATCAAATCTGGGGTGATACCCAAAAAACCGATGACTGGAAGAACGAGTTCAAATTCTGCTGGATCGTCGATTTTCCCATGTACGAGGCCGACGAGGAAACCGGCGCGCTTGATTTCTCTCACAACCCGTTTTCCATGCCCCAAGGCGGGCTTGAGGCGCTGGAGACGATGGAGCCGCTCGACATCCTCGGCTATCAATATGACATCGTGTGTAACGGCATCGAGCTGAGTTCGGGCGCTGTGCGAAACCACCGCCCCGAGATCATGTATAAGGCGTTTGAAGTCGTCGGCCATGATCGCGATTTCGTCGACGCGAATTTCGGCGGGATGCTTAATGCCTTCAAACTCGGCGCACCACCTCACGCGGGGATTGCGCCGGGGGTTGACCGGATGGTGATGCTGTTGGCCGATGCTGAAAACATCCGCGAAGTGATCATGTTCCCGATGAACCAACGGGCCGAAGATTTGATGATGCAAGCCCCGTCTGAGCCGACAAACGAGTCGCTGCGCGAGCTTGGGTTGCGGGTGATTGCGCAAGATTAGCGGTATTTACGGCCGAAATCTACGGCGCGACCCTGTGGATAACACCACGGAGAACTGCTGATTTTGGGCCAATGATCCGGCTTGAGCCTCACTGTCTAGCGATTGGCAACAATAATCACAAAGTCGTGTCCTCCAAGGCACGATTGGCGCAAACTGCGCGACCTAGCCCCTATTATCACGGCTAATCCCGCCAGTTTCTGGCATACCTGTAGCTTGGGGGATTAAGTGGTTGGGTCTGCAACGTGACGCGTATTGTTAGGAAATTTCTATTGTTCGCAGGGGTGTTGGTCGTGGCGGCCTGCACCAGCAATCCGCGCCAGTTGAACGTGTCGCTAAACGGACGCGCCTTGCTGCAATCCTGGCGCTGTGAGAACGCTGAAGAGCGCGTTACCGCCGAGGTACCTCAAGCCGATGGTCAACCGGCCACCATCGCCCAAAAGCTGCTGCAATGCCCGTTTTACCGCGACTACCAAATCGAGGCGATGCAAAACGACACCCCCGGCGATATTGGCGCGGCGGCTCTCTCTGAGATCGTCTATAAAATCCGCTGGGGCATTAATTATCAGTATAGCGAATACGAGGACCGTATCCTTAACGGCCCCAAAAAGCGCTTTTTCATCCCGCGCCTGCTTGATCGCAACTATCCGCTGCTGGGCGATGTGCTGGAGCTTGGAGACGTGCTGAACGACAATCAGATGAGTGTCGGCAGTGCTGGCTCGCTGGTATCGCGTCAGATGCAGGTTGACCGCGCGGCCAGCTCTGCCGTGATTGACAGCCGACTTACGAGCTATAAGGCGGGCAAAAAGC
>CAYPUW010000466.1:0-1580 GCA_964413925.1 uncultured Rhodobacter sp.
GATCCATGCCGCCAAGCTCGGCGGGCATCTGGCCGCTTTTACCGCCGAACATGCCTTTCATGGCTTGTTTCAGCATGCCGCCTTTGCCCATCTTCTTCATCATATCGCCCATCTGGCGCTGCATTTTCAGCAGTTTGTTCAGCTCGCTGACCTCAAGACCGGCACCACGCGCGACGCGCTTTTTGCGGCTGGCTTGCATGACGTGGGGATTTGCGCGCTCCATCTTGGTCATGGATTGAATGAGCGCGATCTGGCGTTTGAGCATTTTGTCGTCAAGGCCCGCATCCGACATCTTGCCCTTCATTTTATTCATGCCGGGCATCATGCCCATCACGCCCTCCATGCCGCCCATTTTTAGCATCTGGTCGAGCTGCATTCTGAGGTCGTTCATGTTGAAGCGGCCTTTTTGAAAGCGCTTCATCATGCGCTCTGCCTGTTCGGCCTCGATGGTATCTTGGGCTTTTTCCACCAAGCTGACGATGTCGCCCATGCCAAGGATGCGGCCAGCGATGCGGTCGGGGTGGAATTCCTCCAGCGCGTCCATCTTCTCGCCAAGGCCGACGAATTTGATCGGCTTGCCGGTGACAGCACGCATGGAAAGGGCCGCACCGCCGCGACCGTCGCCGTCCATGCGGGTCAGGACCACGCCGGTGATGCCGATCTGGCCCTCGAACTGCTCGGCCACGTTGACGGCGTCTTGGCCGGTGAGACCATCGACCACCAGCAAAGTCTCGCGCGGGGAGGTGATGTTGCGCACGGTCTCGACCTCGGCCATCAGCACTTCGTCAATATGCAGACGGCCAGCGGTGTCGAGGATATAGACGTCGTATCCGCCAAGCGTCGCTTGTTGACGGGCGCGGCGCGCGATCTCGGCAGGCTTTTCGCCTTTGATAATCGGCAGGGTATCGACGTTGATTTGTTTGCCGAGAACCGCAAGCTGCTCCATCGCGGCGGGGCGGTAAATGTCGAGGCTGGCCATGAGAACGCGCTTGGCGTTTTTCTCGGTCAGGCGCTTGGCGAGCTTGGCGGTGGTGGTGGTTTTGCCTGAGCCTTGCAGGCCGACCATCAGGATCGGGGCGGGGGCATTGTCGATCTTGAGCGCGCCTGCGCCTGCGTCGTCACCGGCGAGGAAATGCACCAGCTCGTCATGGACGATCTTGACCACTTGTTGGCCCGGCGTGATCGATTTTGTGACGGTTTGGCCGGTGGCTTTTTCTTGGATGGCGCGCACGAAATCGCGGGCGACCGGCAGGGAGACATCGGCCTCCAGCAAGGCCACGCGCACCTCGCGCAGGGCGGTTGCGACATCGGCGTCGCTGAGTGCGCCCTGTTTGGTGAGCTTATCAAAGACGCCGGAGAGGCGGTCTGACAGGTTCTCGAACATATCTCGGTCCTTTCGCGACAACCATACGCCAAAAACACCAGTGGGCGAAACTCGCTGACTGGTGGCGATCCCTGTGGGCGGGACCGGAAGCGTTGGCACTTCCATGAATTTGGCGGTTATTTACGCCGTGGGTGGGGACGAGTCAAGGCTCGCTTGCTGGGTGGGGCTATGGGGTATGCCCCCTCCAGGTTTTGGC
>CAYPUW010000467.1:0-1572 GCA_964413925.1 uncultured Rhodobacter sp.
ATATGGCGGATATTTCCGAGTCCGATCAGAAGGCGCAAAACTTTGGCTTGGTGGGGGCGGCGTTTGGCGTGGGGTTCATTCTCGGCCCGCTCGCCGGAGGTTTGCTCAGCACATTTGGCCCGCGCGCGCCGTTCTTTGCCGCCGCCGCTCTGGCCGCCGCCAATACAATTTTCGGCGCATTTATCCTGCCTGAAACCGTCACCGACAAAATCCGCCGTCCGTTTTCATGGGCGCGCGCCAACCCGTTCGCGGCGTTTAAATATATTGGCAAGCTGCCGGGTGTTTCGCGCCTGCTTGTGGCCTATTTCTTCTACAACATCGCGTTTTTCGTCTATCCCAGCGTCTGGGCCTATTACACGCAGGAACGATTTGGCTGGGACGCAACTATGGTCGGCGTCTCGTTGGCGGTGTTTGGTGCCTCAATGGCGCTGGTGCAGGGCGGGTTGATCCGCATGGTCATCCCGCGCATCGGCGAGCATTATACGGTGGTGATCGGCTTGGGCATCAATATTCTGGCGTTTACGATTTACGCCTTGGCCTTTGAGGGCTGGCAGATATTCGCGCTCGCACCGATAACCTCGCTCGGAGCAATCACCGGCCCGGCCTTGCAAGGCATCATGTCGCGCGCCGCCAAAAGCGATCAGCAAGGAGAGCTTCAGGGCGTTCTTACCTCGATCTCGGCCATGGGCATTATTATCAGTCCGGTGATGATGACCAGTACGTTCAGCTATTTCACCCGCGCGGGCACTCCGTTTTACTTTCCCGGCGCGCCGTTTGTTTTGTCGGCGGCGCTGGTGTTGTTGTCGCTGATCATTTTCTCAGGGCGCGAGCGGTTGCATAGCTATAAGCCAGAATGAAGGGGCGTTATGGCCGAACGGCTCATGCTTGCTCGCAACGAAAAAGGCCCGCCAATATAGCGGGCCTTTCGTGTTGTTTTACCGCTCACCAAACCTAGTTCGGCAAGGTGCCATCAACGCCTTGAACGTAGAAGTTCATGGTGGCCAAGGTTGCGTCATCGGCAACTTCGCCCGCTTTCAGCCAGACAGAGCCGTCCTGCTTGTTGATCGGTCCGGTAAAGCTGTTGAGGCTGCCATCGGCCAGACCTTTTTCCAAGGCTCTGGCGCCAGCCTGAACATCGGCCGGGATCTTGTCAGAGAACTTGCCGATTTTAACCATGCCGGGGCCGATACCGTCCCATGTGGCTTTGCTTTTCCAAGTGCCGTCGAGAACCGCTTTGACCCGCTCGATGTAATAGGGGCCCCAGTTGTCGATGATCGAGGAAAGTCTGGCATCTGGCCCGAACTGCAACATGTCCGAAGCTTGACCAAAGGCATAAATGCCTTTTTCCTGAGCGATGGTCAGTGCTGCGGGGCTGTCAGTATGCTGCATGATCACGTCCGCACCCTGCTGGATCAAAGCGTTAGCGGCGTCGGCCTCTTTGCCCGGATCAAACCATGTAAACACCCAGACGACCTTGAACTTGACCTTTGGGTTGACGGCTTTTGCTGCCAGATAGGCCGCGTTGATGCCACGCACAACTTCGGGGATCGGGAAGGAGGCGATATAGCCGAT
>CAYPUW010000468.1:0-1570 GCA_964413925.1 uncultured Rhodobacter sp.
ACAGACGGAATCCGAGCAACAAATTCGATACTGGCATTCAGACGTTCTCACTTCCGATCTAACGAATGCAGCGTTAAAGAATTACACCATTATCAAGCCATGCACCCCCAAGACAGGGTGTTTTTTTATGTCACATGCGTCCCGTCGAACTAGGTAAGGAACAGAATATGGCTCGCAAGATGACCCGAACAATGACCGGGGCGCAAATGGTGCTTCAGGCCCTGAAGGATCAGGGTGTGGATGTGGTGTTTGGCTATCCCGGCGGGGCCGTTTTGCCGATTTATGATGAAATTTTCCAACAAAACGATATCCGCCATATTCTCGTGCGCCACGAGCAAGGCGCGACCCATGCCGCCGAAGGCTACGCGCGCTCAACCGGTAAGCCCGGTGTGGTTCTGGTCACTTCCGGCCCGGGTGCCACCAATGCTGTAACCGGCATGACCGACGCGCTGCTGGACAGCATTCCAATGATCGTGCTGACAGGTCAGGTTCCAACTTTCATGATCGGCACCGACGCGTTTCAAGAGGCCGATACTGTCGGCATCACTCGCCCCTGCACCAAACATAACTGGCTGGTCAAGGATACGGACAAGCTGGCCGACACCATCCATCAGGCGTTTCATGTGGCGACTTCGGGCCGTCCGGGGCCGGTTTTGGTCGACATCCCAAAGGACGTGCAATTCGCAACCGGCACATATACGCCGCCTGAAGATGCGCGTGTTAGCCATTATCAGCCACAAGTCGCAGGTGATAGCGAGGCGATCCTGAAGCTGGTCGAACTGATGGAAACGTCTAAGCGGCCGTTGTTCTATACTGGCGGTGGCGTGGTTAATTCCGGTGACAAGGCCAGCGCGTGCTTGCGCGAATTCGTGGCTGGCACCGGATTTCCCGTCACCTCGACCCTGATGGGCCTTGGCTGTTATCCGGCCTCGGGCGATGCGTGGCTGGGGATGTTGGGTATGCATGGAACCTATGAGGCCAATCTGGCCATGCATGATTGCGATCTGATGATCAATGTCGGGGCGCGGTTTGATGACCGGATTACCGGGCGCTTGGATAAATTCTCGCCCGGTTCGACCAAGGTGCATATCGACATTGATCCGGCCTCGATCAACAAGGTGGTGCATGTTGATCTGCCAATCCTTGGCGATATCGCCAATGTGCTTGGCGCGGCGCTGGCGATCTGGAAAGAACGCGGGCGCAAGACCAACACGGCGGCGTTGAAGAACTGGTGGGCCGAGATTGCAACATGGCGCGCGGTGAAATGCCTGACTTACAAGACCTCGGACAAAGTTATCAAACCGCAATATGCGCTTGAGCGGCTTGAGGCCCTGACCAAAGACAAGGACCGTTACATCACCACCGAAGTTGGCCAGCACCAGATGTGGGCGGCGCAGTTTTTGGGATTTGAAGACCCGAACCGCTGGATGACCTCGGGCGGTCTTGGCACCATGGGCTACGGGATGCCGGCCTCGATCGGGGTGCAAATCGCGCATCCCGACGCTTTGGTCGTCAACGTCGCCGGTGAGGCAAGCTGGCTGATGAACATGCAGGAAATGGGCACGGCGGC
>CAYPUW010000469.1:0-1560 GCA_964413925.1 uncultured Rhodobacter sp.
GATATGGTGTTGCGGCGGCCGGGCTGATTGATAGTTTCAACAAAATTCGCAACCATTTCGGCATGTGCCGGATCTCGCAAGCGGGTGCGCTTGAAGCATTGGCCGATCAACGGTATCTGGCGCAGACGATTGAAAACGTCGCCCAAGCCCGCGACCGTATCGAGCAGATTGCCCGGGAAAATGGGCTAGAGGCCATCATCTCCGCCACCAATTTCGTGGCTGTGGATTGTGGCCAAGACGGGGAATTCGCCAAGCGGGTGCTGGATGCGCTCATCGCGCGAGGGATATTCGTGCGGATGCCGTTTGTCGCGCCGCAAAACCGCTGTATTCGCATTTCGGCAGGCACGCCGCAGGATCTTGACTTGTTCGCCGCTGCGTTGCCTGCGGCCTTGGCAGAAGCACGCGCCTAACCGTCAGCTAGCTCAAACGCCCGCGCCTGCGCCTTTTCAAGCGCTTCGCTGAGTTGTGCCTGATACAAGCCTAGCGGGGTGTCGTCGTTTGGCACAAATATCGGCGCGCCTTCGACAAAAACCATGCGTGAAAATGGCAGGTTGACCTGCATCTTGTCCCATGTGCGCGCAATTTTGCGCCGCGAGGTGGTCATGGTTACGGGAATGATCGGCACGCCACTTTTGCGCGCCAACAGCACGATGCCGGGGCCGACCGCACGCGCAATTTTTGGCATATCGGCGGTGAGGGTGACGGATTTACCGGCTTTAAGTGCGCGCAACATTTGCAAAAATGCCCGCGCGCCGCCTTTGTCAGGGCTGGAACGTCTTGCGCGACCGCTGCCGAAGATCAGCTTGACGCCAAGATAGCTCATGGCTTGCCCTACCATACGCCCGTCGCCGTGATGCGCCACCAACAAAGTCGGGTGGGTATGTTTGCGAAAGCGAAAGGCAAAGATGAAATTCTGGCCGTGCCAAGTGGCGTAAATCACCGGCCCGTCAGTGCCAAACCGGCGGTCAGAATCGGCTGGCTCGTAAATGTGGCGTGACGTCAGCGAGACCAGACGCAAGTAAAGTGAAATCAGATACGAACCGACGAAGCCGCGCAAAAATGCCTTGATTACCTCTTTCACTGGTGCTGTTTCCCTGCATGTCTTTTGCACAATCTTAACGCCGTTATGCGCCCATGTGAATCCCCGATTGACACCAAACCTTATCCGCCTATAACGCGCCCATCCGGAAGTGATTTCGGAGGATATTGGTGTTGGTGGCCCCTGCAAGGGGATGCCTGTAGCCCTTCGGGGAGAGGACAACGCCCTTCATCGCGCAACATGCGCGCCAAATAGAAGGAGATCAGCCGTGACCAAACGCACCGCTGCCAAATACAAACTTGATCGCCGGATGGGCGAAAACATCTGGGGCCGTCCGAAATCCCCCGTAAATCGTCGTGAATATGGCCCCGGCCAGCACGGTCAGCGCCGCAAGGGCAAATTGTCGGATTTCGGTCTGCAATTGCGCGCCAAGCAAAAGCTCAAGGGCTATTACGGTGATCTGACGGAAAAACAGTTCCGCCGGATCTATACCGAGGCCGAGCGGGTTAAAGGCGACACAG
>CAYPUW010000470.1:0-1552 GCA_964413925.1 uncultured Rhodobacter sp.
CCAAAGCGGCTATAAAATCTGGCAAAAAGGCCAAGACCAAACCTGCTGTCAAAAAACCGACAGCGAAAAAGCCCGCGACAAAACCGGCAGCGAAAAAACCCGCCACCTCCAAAACACCGGCTAAAGCCCCGGCCAAAAAGCCAGCTAAAGCACCCGCCAAAAAACCGGCCCCAAAAGCGGCTGCGACCAAATCCGCAGCGGCCCCAAAAGCCCCGAGCCGCGCTAAGCCAACACCGAAAGCTAAATCATGAGCAGCGATGAAGTCGAAGGTTCAACCGCGCCCCTGATCGAACATCTGACCGAACTTCGCACGCGCCTGATCCACTCCGCCGTCGCGTTCATCATCGGCATGGTCATCGCCTATACGCAAGCCGAGCCGATCTTTAACTTTCTGACCAAGCCGCTTTGCGAAGTGCTGATCAATAACGGGCAGGAATGCAACCTTGTGTTCATCAAGGCACAAGAAGGCTTTTTCGTCGCCATCCGCATCTCTCTTTTGGGCGGTTTCATTCTGGCGTTTCCCTATATCGCGATCCAGATGTGGCGGTTCGTAGCGCCCGGTCTTTACAAGACCGAGAAGGGCGCGTTTTTACCGTTCCTTGTGGCCTCGCCGTTTATGTTCCTGCTTGGTGCGTCATTCGCCTATTACGTGATTACCCCGCTCGCATTTGCTTTTTTCCTGAGCTTTCAACAGCTTGGCTCCGCTCCTGATGCCTCGGCAGATATCGCGCGAACTATTCCAAGCGTGGTGTTCCAAGGCTCGGCGGAGGAATATCTTGCGCTTACCATCAAGTTTATCGTCGCGTTCGGCCTAACGTTCCAACTGCCGGTCTTGCTGACATTGATGGGCAAGGTCGGGCTTGTTTCCGCTGCCGGCCTGCGCAAAGTGCGCAAATACGCAATCGTCGGAATTTTGGTTTTGGCCGCCGTCGTAACCCCGCCCGATGTTGTCACCCAAATCATCCTATTTACTGTCGTTTACGGGCTTTACGAAATATCGATTCAACTGGTTCGCCGGGTTGAAAAGAAGCGCGAAGAAAAGCTGAAGGCCGAGGGTTTGTGGGATGAAGATATCGACGGCGAAACGAGTGATGAGGCCGAGGCCGATGGCGCAGAAACCAAGCCATCCGACGACAAGTCTTAATGGATAAGAAGACCCTAAAAAGGATCGCCGCAGCATTAGAACGGCTTAGCCCAAAGCCCAGCGGCGCGCCTGATTTCGGCTCTGCTGATGCGTTTGTCTGGCATGTTTCGCCCGACAGGCTGGAGGCGGTGGCGCGCGTTAACAAGGTGGCGCTTGGGCTGCTGGTCGGCATTGATCGCGCGCGCGACACCCTGCTTGAAAACACCACCCGGTTTGCCGCCGGTTTGCCCGCTAATAATGCCCTGCTTTGGGGCGCGCGCGGCATGGGCAAATCCTCGCTAATCAAAGCGGTTCACGCCGAAGTTCTGGCATCACATTCGGAGCTGAAGCTGGTTGAGGTGCAACGCGAAGACCTACCGAGCATAGGCCGCTTGCTGAACCTTCTGCGCAAATCGGATGCAAGATTTC
>CAYPUW010000471.1:0-1537 GCA_964413925.1 uncultured Rhodobacter sp.
ACCAAAATCCTCTACAGATGATATTGTTGCAAATTCACAAACGCCGGGCGCTTGTGACCCTCCTCGATCAACAGGGCAAAATCATAGATCTCGCGCTCGGCAAAAAACACCTTGCCCGTATCCCAAACTACGCCTTTTTCGACCACCTGATCGCCGCACCCAAGCCGGTCAAGAATTTCAAGCGAGCGCTTGGCAAAACAGATCGCGCGCGAGCCAGAACTCACGCGATCATTGTCGTCCAGCACCACCACCGGCACGTTTTTAAGCGCCAGATCAATCGCCAACGCCAGCCCCACCGGACCAGCGCCGATCACCACGACCTTGTGGCGCACCGGACTTGGCGCATCCTGATCGGGGTGGTGCTGGTAAGCATAAAGCGGGGTGTCAAAAATCTTGCTCATGCTGTTTTCCTTTGAAATTATGGCGCAGGCTATGCGGATGCGAGCTGTCGTGACAGCTTATAAAGGTCAAAGCGCGCGCGCAACTCCGCCCTCTGACGCACCGTCACCCTTGCAAATCGCGCCACATTTGCTGATCTCGTTCAGCAGTCCAGATGCGTGGTGTGTCAATGCCGCGCGCCTCATCAAATGCGCGTGCCACATTGAACGGCAGGCAATGCTCATAGATCGCGTAATCGCCGAATTTTTGGTCGCATTCAGCACGCACAGCCTCCCAAGCCTGTTTCAACGAGCCACCCCTCGCCGCGACTTTCGCCGCTGGTTCATAGGTGCAAGCGATGAAATCTCGTGTGCTGTCAAGGGCTGCGTTAACCATGTCGCGGCCCAGCAGAGCGTCTCCGCGCCCCGGCGCAATCGCCGCGAGATCAAAGGACGCGATGTTATCAAGCGTGTGGCCCCAATCGGCAAAATGCCCGTCGCCGCAATAACATGCCGAGCGGTATTCGACGATATCGCCGGTGAACATCACGTTCTGATCCGGCACATGAACCACAATATCGCCCGCCGTGTGCGCGCGGCCCAGATGCATCAGATCAATGCGCCGGTTGCCGAGATAAACCGTCAACTCGTCGCTGAATGTGGTGGTGGGATAGGTCAGGCCGGGGATGCTTTCGTGGCCCTCAAACAGGCGGGGAAAGCGGCCAAATTCGCTGTCCCAATCCTCTTGACCGCGCTCAACCACCATGGCGCGCGCCGTGTCCCCCATAATGATCTGGTCAGCCCCGAATTCCGAGGCCCCAAGCACCCGCACCGCATGATAATGGGTCAAAACCAGATGGCTGATCGGCTTGTCGGTCACCTCGCGGACCTTTTCGATCACTTTTCGCGCCAGACGCGGGGTGGCCTGCGCCTCGACAATCATCACGCTGTCATCGCCGATGATCACACCGGAATTTGGGTCTCCCTCGGCGGTAAAGGCGTACAGACCGTCGCCAATTTCGGTAAAACTGATGGTCTTTTCGGCCATGTCGCCTTGCGATGCGAACGCTTTGCTCATTGGTGGGCCTCCCTTGTTGCTACTGACATTGATCTCATTTGCTCCACTCGGGCTGGTCAATCGCCGGAGCGATTTTACCGCT
>CAYPUW010000472.1:0-1532 GCA_964413925.1 uncultured Rhodobacter sp.
GCAAAAATATGTAGCCACGGCGGCAAATATTTTGAAAAAGACCGGAGAACGCGATAAATTCGGCGCGCTGGTTGATTCGATTCTATATGACAGTGCCGACAGTTACTCACAATCTCGTCTGATGTACTTGCAGGCGCGGCGCCATAAATTGACAGGCGGTATTAGCCTTGACCAACTGGAGGATCCCTATGCCAACTAGATCAAATCCACCTAAACACCTATCCCGACGCGCCGCCCTGCTCGCGCCTATCGCCGCATTGGCCGCTGCCGGATTGCCGAGCTTCGCGTTTGCGCTGACCAACACAGAAGCGGTCGACCTGATCGGGCGCGTGGTCGCCGACATCAACAAGATTATCAGTTCTGGCAAGTCAGAGGCGGCGATGATCCGCGATTTCGAGGATCTGTTTAACCGCTATGCCGACGTGCCAATCATTGCCAGAATCGCACTCGGGGTGCCATGGCGCTCTGCATCCAGCAGCCAGCGCACCCGATATGTGTCGGCATTTCGCGGCTATATCGCGCGCAAATACGGCAAGCGGTTTCGCGAGTTTATTGGCGGTTCGATCACCGTGACTGGCTCCAGACAAGTCAAAAGCGGCTATCTCGTTTCGTCGATTGCCAACCTCAAAGGCAGCGCGCCGTTCGCGCTTGACTGGCAAGTCTCCGACAAGAGCGGCAAGAACAAAATGTTTAACCTCTATATCGAGGGCATCAGCCTGTTGGCGACCGAGCGCACCGAAGTTGCGGCGATGCTCGATCAGCAGCGCGGCAACATTAACGGCCTGATCAACGCCATCACCGCCGCCGGATAACACCAGACCCGGTCCTTGCGGCCTCCTTGGGACCATGCTTATTGCGTTGGCGTCTGAGTCCGGCCAAATATCGCCCCAAGAACGTCTTCGATAATGGTGCGCGCTGGATCTTTCCGGCGCTTCTTGCCTTTAAGCACAACTTTGGGGCTGGCCTCCAGCAACGGGTCGATCATCGGCAAGGGCCGTACTGGCGTGCCTTTGGTCACCACCAGCATGGTTTCCTTCCAAATCTGCGCGGGCAAGCCACTGCCGGTCACGCCGGTCAACTTGGAGTTATCATCATAACCCATCCAAACCCCCGCCACATAATCGGCGGTATAGCCGATAAACCACGCATCGCGCGCGCCTTGGGTGGTGCCGGTCTTGGCCCCGATTTGACGATCCGGCAATTGCGCACGCCGTCCGCTGCCAATCAGGCTGACCTGATTCATCATATAAACCAACTGACGGGCCGAGTTCTCGGTAATCACCCGCTCGCCCAAACCGCCGGATTTGCCCATAAGCGGCGTTTTATCACCCTGCAACGAGATCTCGATCAGCCCATAAGGCACGACGCTGGTGCCTCCGTTCAAAATCCCGGCATAGGCTCCGGTCATCTCCAACACGGTAGATTCGCTTGCCCCCAACGCTAATGCCGGACCTTGCGCCAGCTTTTCACGCAGGCCGAACCCCTTGGCCACAGCCCGCACCGCATCGCGCCCCACATCCTCGCTGACCCGC
>CAYPUW010000473.1:0-1523 GCA_964413925.1 uncultured Rhodobacter sp.
GGCGGTGGCGTATTATTGGCATGAAACGCGATTGCTTTGAATAGGGTTCCCATCTCATCGGGATGGGTCAAGCGTCGGTGTGCGGCAATATGGTTTTCAAGCGCCCGCCCTTGTAGCTTGGTCGCCAGCATCCGCGCGCGCTCGGTAATACTCAAACGCTCCAACAAAATGCCTTGCTCGACTAATTTACTCTTACTCAACCCTAAGGACGCCCCCGCGAGCGCCTGAAAATCCACATGTGCCGTCAGGTCGGCATGGCCCGGAGACAACAGCGGATCAGTCTTTTGATGATTTTCCACCGCCTGAAACGTATCGCCGTGACTGCCCCAATCACCGTAGTCAATCACAATCGCTGCCCCGCCATTGTGCGCAATGATCGCACTTATTTCGCGCATTATACTCTGCGCGGCCAAACAGGTCTCGGCAATCCCGCCGATAGGAACAAGCGTTTTGGACATGCCGGTAACGTCGGGAATGGGTGCGGCCAGACCAAATACCAGTTTGTCAGCATCAAGCCCGACCATCTGTTCGCACCAACCTTCCTGGTCGCGAATGAACTGGCGAATGGGCAAAGCATCAAAAAATTCATTGGCCACCAGAAACATCGGGGCAGCAGGAAGGTCCGACACGGCGCTGGTAAAATTCACCTGATGAGGGGCGAGAGTTTGTTGCTGGATCGCTTGAAAACGCGGGCTGGCCTCAACCAGCCAAATCTCGGCGGCGTCCCAAAAACCCTTCACATTTCGGGTCGCGCGCAGAATATCGGCCATAAGCGTTCCGCGGCCCGGCCCAAGTTCGGTCAGCAAAAACCGGCTGGGGGCACCTTGGTCCTGCCAAGTCTGGGCAAGAACCAAGCCCAGCATCTCGCCAAACATCTGGCTAATTTCCGGTGCGGTGACAAAATCGCCTTTTGCACCGATGGGATCGCGTGTGGTGTAATATCCGAGCGTCGGATGAAGTAGACAAAGTGTCATATACTCGGCAATATTAATCGGGCCGAACCTCTTGATCTGCCGAGAGATTAGATCGCTTAATGCCGTCATGTGGCTCGACGTGCATTACGGCGCGCGAGCCAAATGATGAATAGGCCCAAAACGATCATTGGCAAGCTGAGAACCTGCCCCATCGTCAGCCCCCAACTGTCAATATTCACACCAAACCGGATCACATATCCCATCGGGTTGCTGAAGGATTGAAACTGCGCATCGGCCTGACGGAAAAGTTCAACGAATGAGCGTGCCGCCCCATAAACGATGAACAGCATACCCGTCAGTTGCCCGGGAATTTTCAACCAGCCCCGCCGATAGACCAAATAGGCCATGATTAAGCCGAGCAAAATCCCTTCAAGCCCGGCCTCATAAAGCTGTGAGGGGTGGCGCGAACAGACTCCAACCCATGTGTCCGGGCAAATATTGGCCAGCGTTCCGGGAAAAACCACGGCCCAGGGGACATCTGTGGGACGCCCCCAAAGCTCGCCATTGATAAAGTTGCCGATGCGACCCAGCGCCAAGCCGATCGGTGCG
>CAYPUW010000474.1:0-1513 GCA_964413925.1 uncultured Rhodobacter sp.
ATGGAAGAGGGGCTCGAGAAGCTCCGTGTAGCGGAGCCAGTAGGTGGTGGAGAAGCTGCGACGCTATTTGACGGGTTTGATGCGGCGCTTGCCGATATTTACGTGGCCCGCACAGGCATGGACCGCGCCGGTGTAGAAGCCCTGATGGATGCTGAAACTTTTATGGGCCCCACCGAGGCTAAAGATAACGGTTTTGCCGATACGATTGATAATTCACTGGAGGCCGACACGGGTGCTTCCAATAATGTGAAAGACCAAAAGGTTATGGCCCGCCGCCGTGTCGAGGCGGCGTTGGCCAAGGCCGGATATTCCCGCCGAGATCGCAGCCAGGCTTTGGCCGAGATCGCCGGTGACAACGTGGCCCAGCGAGATGCAAGCCACATATCAGCCGCGCGCGATGCAGGCTCAACCGACGCTTTAAAGCGTCTTCTGAAAGCAATAAAATCCTGAAAGGATAGACCATGAATATGATGGTAAAAGCACCTGCGCGCCCGCGTGGGGTAATGACTGTGCGCGCTGACACGCGTAGCGCCGCCGAGATTGCCGGTGAATTGGCTCAAACTTTTGAGCAGTTCAAAGCCGAGCACGAAAAAGAGCTGAAGGGCATCAATGCCAAATTTGATGACGTTGTGCAGCGCGAACACGTGGAGCGGATCAACAACGAGATCGCCCAGTTGACCGCCGCCGTGGAAGATGCCAAAACTGTTGTAGCCGCGCTCCAAGTTGGCCCCGCGCCAGATGGGCAAGACCCTGATGTGAAGGCCCATGCTGACCAGTTTAGCAACTGGTTCCGCAAAGGCGACCAAGCAATGACGGCTGACATGCGCGACCTTGAAGTGAAGGCCAAGCTGACTACGCAATCAGACTCCGATGGCGGCTATTTGGTGCCAACCCAAATGGAAACCGAGATTGACAGCGTGCTGGGCACAGTTTCAGCCATGCGCGGCGTTGCACGCGTCATGCAGATTTCGGCATCGACCTATAAAAAGCTGGTCAACGTTGGCGGCACCAGCTCAGGCTGGGTGGGTGAAAATGACCAGCGCAGCGAAACAAATACGCCGACGCTTAAAGAAATCGTCTTCAACTTGCAGGAAGTGTATGCAAACCCATTTTCGACACAGCGGAACCTTGACGACAGCATCGTGGATATTGCCGCATGGTTGGCAGACGAAGTTTCTGTCGAGTTTGCCGAGCAAGAAGGGGCCTCGTTCATCACCGGCGATGGCGTGAATAAACCAAAGGGTTTTCTGGCATATGACACTGTCGCGAACGCGTCCTATGCGTGGGGGAAGGTTGGTTTCATCAAAACCGGCGCGGCTGCAAAATTTGCGACTTCTGATCCGGCAGATGCATTTTACGACCTTTATCACGCCCTGAAATCCGGCTACCGTAACGGTGCGGCATGGATGATGAACGATGTGGTGTTGGGGACCGCTCGCAAGTTCAAAGACGCCAACGGGAACTATCTGTGGACGCCGCCAACTGGTGATATGGCCGCCACTTTTATGGGTAA